>NZ_JBQSYL010000052.1:0-11306 GCF_052379245.1 Glutamicibacter sp. AOP12-B1-11
CCTCTTCCGCAATGGCTGATGGGTTTTTAGATGTGTTGGAAGGAGATGGACTTATTTTTTTGCGTCTTTTTCCTTTTTCTCCATATCCACGGTTAAATACTCGCTCGACGCGGCTTTGTATCCACGTGAGAATGGAGACGAGTATGAGATACCAAATGGTCGCCACGGCGAGAAGTGGGATGACTTGATAGTTTTGCGAGTATACGATCTGTGCCGAGTAGAGAAGATCGCTAAGTGCAAGGACGCTCACCAGCGAAGTACTTTTGAGCATAGTAATGACTTGGTTTGCTGTGGGAGGCACGATCAGACGCATGGCCTGCGGGAAAATGATGCGTTGGATCACTTTGAGGGGTTTCATTCCAAGTGCGTGAGCAGCTTCGCTCTGTCCCTTGGCAACGGCAGCAATGCCTGATCGGATGATTTCCGCCATATAAGCACTCTCATGCAATGACAAGGCCAGGAATGCCGCCATGAAAGGACTGATGATCTCATTGGCGTTCAAAGTGATCAGAGGTGCTGAACCTGGAATTCCCAGTTCCAATTGGGGAAGAGTGCTGCCAGGTTGAAGAAGAAGAGTAGCAGCACCAGCAGAGGTACTCCACGAAAAATCCAGGTATATACGGTAGCTATCCACTGCAGCGGGGGGCTCGATGAAAGCTTCATAAGCGCTATCACGGCGCCGAGAAGGGTGCCTGCAATCATGCATAAGAAGGTCAACAGTAAAGTGTTCGCAATACCAGTAAGAATGATGGTGCTGAACAGGTAAGCGCCGATGACCTGCCAGCCAAAGCGTTCATTACCAAAGATGGATAAGAGAATAACCAGCGCCAAAATAATGACAATGGCAGAAAGTATAATCTGTTTGATGTTTCTGGGAACCACTACTGCCGGGGCCGGGGCCGGGGCAGTGACAGGATCTAATTGTGATGGCACTGGCTATTGTCACCTTCTCCTATTTTTTGATTTCAGCGTGGTCGATGGCAAGATTTTCGACACCATACATTTCCATTGTTTGCTTGTATACGCCAGAGTCGATCAGATTGTTCATGGCGGCGGCTAGCGCCTCAGTCAGCGGTGAATCTTTTTTGATTCCGATACCGAGGATAGAACCATCTGTGAGCGCATCTCCAACTTCAATTTTGTCGTTGAGGTTAGCGGCGTAGAGCAGAATGGGCGTATCGCCGGCCATTGCATCAACCCGACCACTGTCGAGGGCAGAGAGCGCCTTCTGCTGGTCCGGAAATCCTTGGACATCAATAGGTGCATCGCCGGATTTCTCACATGCTTTGGATTTCACGGGCATGACTTCAGTGAACTGGAACGAACCAACTTCTAATCCGACGGACTTACCGCAGAGTGTGTCAGCGGTAATGTCCTTGGGGTTCCCCTTGGGCTGGGCAAGGGAGCTGTTCGCGAAGTAGTACTGAACGAAGTCGAGAACTTTGATTCTGTCGTCAGTGATGGCCATATTGGAGGCAGTCGCATCATAGCGTCCTGCCTGTATGCCCGGAATGATCTGATCCATCGAGGCTGCTTTGACGGTGACCTTGAGGCCTAGTACTTCCCCGATTTGCGCCATGAGATCAGGGTTCAGGCCAACGACTTCACCTGTATTCTGATCTGGGTAGCCTAATGGCGCCATTCCCATAGTGGTGGCGACTTCAAGAGTGCCTTTATTCTTCACATCGGCAGGAAGAAGGTCGGCTGCTTCCTGATTGAATTCAGCAGTCGGTCGTGTTTGTGATTCCTCACCGGAATTCTTAGACAATGCTGCTTCAGGATCGCTACATCCAGTTAGAGCCAGCATCCCAATCGCAACGATACTTACAAGCATCTGAGAGCTTTTGCGAATGTTTTTCATCGTTTATCCTCCAAAGGGGATGTGTCGCATGTTACATGATACGGATCACAATACATGCTTGTTCCTAAAAATGAAATGAGTCAGTAAAAATGACTTTCGGAACGTAGTTAAGGGGTCGAGGGCTCGTGAGCTCTTGACCGCAAGAAGTGTAGATTGACAATTATGAATAACCAACCAAAGCCTGCATGTTACGTGTAGCATACCTATTAGGGACGACTACTAGGAGGTTCCATGACTGCGGCAACTTCATCTTTGCAGCCAATAAATACCCAGCAGGTTACTTTGACCGACCGCACCCTGAAAGCGGTGCGCGAGGGGATCCGTACAGGAACGCTGATACCAGGTGAGCTGTATTCCGTATATCGTTTGGCAGAGGATCTGGGGGTTTCTAGGAGTCCCGTTCGTGATGCGTTGCTGCGGCTTGCGGAAACGGGGATCGTTAATTTCGAGCGAAATAAGGGCTTTAGGGTGGTGTTGCCTGGGCCAAAGGAACTTGCGGAGATGATTTCAGTGCGGATCGCGCTGGAAGTTCCTGCCGCCGAACGGGCAGCCCTCAACATCGGAAACGACGTGGAGAACTCACTTCAGGCGGTCTATTTATCAATGGAAAGAGCCGCCCTAAATAATGATGAGCCTCTGTTCATGAATGAGGATCAACTCCTACATGGAGTGATTCTGAAGCTTGCGGACAATAGCTATGCTGAACGCGTGATTGAGACTCTTCGCGATGCGATGCGCCTGGTTGGGGCTTCGACTATTAAGGGGTCCAGAGATTTAGGCGCCGTTCTTGTGGAACATAAGCCGATCGTCGATGCCATCTGTGCAGGAAACGCACTAGAAGCAGGGCGGGCCATGAGTGCTCACTTGCGAACGACGGGGAGAGTGCTCCTTGCTGATGCGGTGAAACGCAACAATTCAAATCTTGACCCCGATGAGCTTTGGGAACGACTTATCAACTGATGGGATAGGAAGTAATCCAAGAACGCTCACCGGGTCGGCCCCAACCCAGTGAGAGTGATTTAGCGCGGCATGCTCTGCATTTGACCTAACTCTTGAATTACTTGGGTGGTGACTTGCGTTGCCATTCGTTGGAGAGCTTCTTCGGTCATGGCTGCCATATGAGGGGTCAGGATCAGGTTTGGAGCGCAGAAGAGACGTGAATTTGGATCTGGTGGCTCGGTTGCATAGACATCGATAGCAGCTCCGGCCAAATGACCCGACTCCAAAACCGAAATCAAAGCTTCCTGATCTACTAGTTCACCCCTAGCAGCATTAATCAGGATAGCGCCAGGTGGCATCATCTCTAGCTCGCTACGGCCAATCAGATGATGACTGTCTGGCCCGCCAGGCACATGCAGACTGACGATGTCTGAGCGAGATAACAACTGGTTTAAGTCATCCACCAATTCGAACGGTCGCTCCTTGGTCTTATCGAGGTAGGGATCATAAGCGGCGACATGCATTCCCAGATGATTGGCTAGTCGTGCAACGGCCGCTCCAATGGCCCCGGCTCCAATGAGTCCAAGTCTGGTTCCATTTGCTTCCCGGCCAGTAAGGCTGGCGCGATCGACTTGGCCAGGTAGTGACCCTGCATTGGAGGAGAAAGCGCCCTGTCTGAGCGAAGTGCTGACTTCAGGAATTCGCTTGAGCAGCATAAGCGCAACAGTAATGACATACTCCGCGACTGATGCGGTATTAGCCTGTGGCGTGGTGACGACTTTAATTCCGAGATTCTTCGCTGCTGTTAGGTCTATGTTGTCTGTACCCGCTCCGTGTCGGCCGATAACCTTTAGGTTGGGGGCCTTTTTCATCATTTCTTCGGTAAAGAGTGTGCTCCGGATGATGACAGCATCGGCTTTGCCGAGGATTTTTTCGTACTCATCATTTTCTGCCGACGGCATATGCTCAAGTTCGCAATGCTTCATGAGAAGTTCAATTCCCATGGGGTGGATCGACTCCATCAAAGCAACGAGCGGAAGTTTAGTTATAGACATTATTGATCTCTCAGTTTGTGGAGACGTGATGTGAGGTGCGTATTCTGGTGTGGTCAGAACTTGGGTGATGCTAAAGGGCTACGACTACATCCAGGGGAGGGTCAGGTCTTCTGGCTGTATTCCAAGTTGTTGGCAGACTCTAGCCAGTGATGATGCACGTTCCTGGGCGTAGATTTCAAAGGAATCTAATACTGGTGTCCCGATTCGATCGGACATCCAAGCAGCGTCCCGGGGAGCGTCGCCCTGTGCGTCGCGGACGTTGCCATCACCTGAGAGATTTGAGGCAAAGATGCCGGCAGCTGATTGGGGGAGGAAGTCTTCGTAGACAATTGGTTCAATACGAATATGGCCCTCTGAGACCATATCGATCAACTGAGATGGCATGTCTGAGGCAGGTCTCTCCGATACGAGCTCGAAAGTAAAGTACCCAAGGTCCTTTTGAAGGAATTCAGCTTCAGTTCGAGGGAACCGCTGTGCCCAGATTTCTTGAGCGACGTCGGCACGATCTCGTCTGCTTTGAGCCGATTCGGCATCTACCTCAGCCATACTTGAATCGTAAACGGCACGCCCGGTGGGAGTGAGAGCTATACCTCTAGCCTCAACTTCACCAAACCTGACTTGAAGCGCACCTTCGCATACTGAGCCGTCGGCTTCTTTGAACATACGAGGCTCCGAAAGCGCACGGAAAGAGGTTTGCCGAAGTAACACATCTGGCCCCTCACATTTTGGAGGGCCCTGGATGGAATCGATCATGCTGATTCCTCGAGCTTCCATTCGAGAATAGAGCTCGTCTATGTTGAGTACGCGGGGTGTCAGATGATTGATATGGGTTGTGGAGACACCACCAATATCCGCTGCGACGCTGGAAATACTTTCAAGTTCTTCGTACCATTTTCGATCGACTGGTTCAGAAGACAAGGCAAATGCGGAAGCCGCGAGAGTCAGGAAACGTTGGGCTTGCTCTTCAGGTAGACCTTTTCCAGCCACTGATAAATCGGCTAAGGCTAACAACTCATCGGAAAACAAGGTCCTTTGGGAGATATACTCCTTAAGTCTCTGTTCCAGCTCCAACGTAAAGAATCTACGATCTTCGGGGACCAACATGGAGGTGAAGACTCTGAAGGGGTTCTCGGCGAGCTCGTGTCGGTCGATGGGGCGGAAAGCCGTTGAAACCACGGGAATGGGCTTTGGCTTCGCATCACGAAGATCATAGAAATTGACCGAGTACATTCCAACCGCGCCGAAAATCCTGGCCGCTTGAGATAGTTCCTCCGGACTTCCTACTCGAATGGCCCCATGTCGCTCGGCCGTCACTCGTTCCAGACTTCCAAACAACTCAGCTTGTTCCGGGTGCTGGCGTTGGTAATCCTGGTTTACTTCCTGCGCTACATCTACCAACATGTTGTATGCGGGGACCTCCTCACCGTAGAGTTCGGAGAGGACCCGGGAAAGTCGCTTACGCAGCTCTGTTTGTGTTACATGGCTCATGTGGTTTTGACGTCCTGTCTTCGATCTTAAGAGGTGGTCGTGGTGTATACCGTGGAAGAAGTGGTGTAGAACTCGCGGGCGGCCGCGCCTTGTTCATGGGGACCGAAACTCGACGACTTCGTGCCACCGAAAGGCACGTTAAGCTCGGTCAAGGCTGTGGAACGGTTGACGTGCAGCATGCCTGCGTCGACTTCGCGTAGGAATTTGTTGACTGACTGCGGTGACTCACTAATGATCCCTGCGCATAGTCCGTAATCTGTGTCATTAGCTGTCTCAATGGCTTCATCGATTCCGTCCACTTCAATAAGGCAGGCGACGGGGCCGAAGATTTCTTCCTGGTTGATCCTCATATCCGATCGACCACCTGTAAATAGCGTTGGCTGCATGAAGAACCCTGGGGTTGACGCATCAAAAGCGGCGCCTCCCGATAGAATTTCTGCTCCTTCATTCACCCCGATCTTTACGTACTCCAGTACGTTTGACAGTTGATTTTCACTGGCGAGCGGGCCGAGGTCGGCGGTCGAGTCCAGAGCATGACCGACGGTGAGCTCAGCAATCCGATTGACAAGGCATGTCTTAACTTCTTCAATGATCCCCTTCGTCACGATGACCCTGCTTGTTGCAGTGCAACGTTGACCGGCAGAGTAGTAGGCACCATCGATAACGGCCTCCACCGCCGTTGGGATATCAGCATCGTCTAAAATGACTAGACTGTTTTTTCCTCCCATTTCGGTTTGGACTTTTTTATTGCCGATATTGATACAGTCTTGGATGATCTGTTTCCCTGTTTCACCCGATCCTGTGAAGCTCACGGCATCTATTGATTTCGACTTCGAAATGCGATCGCCAACGGCTCTTCCCGAGCCCATGACTAAGTTGAAAGCACCGTGAGGAAGATTGGTTTCGGAGATTATTTTTGCTAGGTTCCATGCCGATGCCGGAACTAGGGTAGCGGGCTTGAACACCACCGTGTTGCCGAAGGCGAGAGCAGGGGCAATTTTCCAAGCGGGGATGGCAAGAGGGAAGTTCCATGGGGTAATAATTCCCACGGTCCCAACGGGTTTCCTCACCGTATGAATCGATGTCCGTTCTCGTGAAGATAAGAACATCTCACCAGTAGCTTGCTGCAATTGGTGAGCATAGTAGAGGAAAGTTCGGCCCGCTCGCTCGGCTTCACCGACTCCTTCGGTGACTAGCTTTCCTTCTTCGCGGGCAATGCACTTCCCAAGCTCATTTTTTTGCTTTAATATTTCCTCACCGATATGGGTGAGTACTTCGCTCCTATTTTGCGCTAGGGTCTCGCCCCATTCGTGCTTAACATTGCATGCAGCCTGAATTGCTCGATCTGTATCGCTACTTGTTGCTTGTGCGTAGTAACCAATAACGTCGGTCGTCTCCGAGGGATTAACGTTTGCTTGATATTCCCCAGGAACCCATTTGCCGTTAATGAAGTTGTCGTATTGCATTCAGTTTCTCCATATACGGTGGCTGTTTGTCATGAGATCGGTGGTGCTCAAGATGAGGCCCTGTGGAAGTCTTTTCCATTCAAGAAGTTTTCGATGTTTTCGACCACCCCTGTGGCCAAAGCAGAAAAAGCCTGGGGTGTGTTGTACCCCTGGTGTGGTGTCAGCACTACGTTCCCTAGCTGGAGAAGACGATCATTGCTCTCTGGGGGTTCCTGTCTGAACACGTCAAGGCCGGCCGACAGATGACCTTTCTCTAATTTGTCCTCGAGCGCGAAGTCTTCAATAAGTTCCGCGCGTGCTGTGTTGAGCAATATTGCTCCGGGACGTAATCTGTCCAGCATGTCGGCGGTGATGATGCCGTGGGTCTGAGCATTCAAAGCTAAATGCAAACTGACTACATCGCATTGATCAAAAATTTCTGGCAAGGGCGTCAACTCAACATTCGCCTCGGCGTTAGTTACCGGCGATCTGTTCCAAATCAGGACGTTCATTCCTAGAGCGCGCAGAAGCTTGGCTACATGTGCTCCGATTCCACCGTAACCGATGATTCCAGCCGTTTTTCCGGCGATCTCCATCCCTGAAGGGAAAGGGCGCCAACGGCCGGTTCGTACATGCCTGTCACCTTCAGCTGTCCTCCGAGCCACTGAAAAAAGCAGCGCGATCACATGTTCGGCAACCGCCGAATTTCCATAGTCAGGTGTGACAGCGACCTCGATACCCTTTTTCTGAGCCAGAGGAAGATTGACGAAATTCGATGCACCCTGCCCAACATAGGCCACAAGGCGCAGATGAGGTGCTTTGACCAGAACTTCATCAGGCAAGGTTCCTCCCAGGATGATCACCTGAGCTGCGCCAACGACGGAAACGAAATCTGCTGCCGACTCTGGAGTGCCTTCATGGACTCTTAAAGTACCTATGGAGCGTAAACGTTCAAAGAGCCCGAGCTTTTGAAACAACGATGAGCTCGATTCATTCGCATCCACATACACAATATGTGGGTTCTCATACCTCGGGCTCATTTATCTAATCTCAATTCATCAGTGCGCTTACACATGTTGTGGATGATGAGAGATACGAAGAATTCTCGTATTTGCAACAGTAGGGTCATGACCCTTTTGAAGCACATCGCATGTGGCATGTTACTGACATTAGTCAGCAGGTCCACAGCTGTCAATGGGTCGGCGCACGGAAAATGCAAGCTATCATTTTATTCGCTAACGCATTTGCTTGCTACGGCGGGACCGGGGTCCTCGGAGGGAAGCGGCAAAATGAAGACTGCCCCCGGTTAACACGCTATGCAAACAGCTTATGGAGCAACACTATTTACATTATCTATTGATTAATTTTTAGGCCGATAATTCTGATTATGTCAAGTAGAAAAGACTCTATTTGCTCCTGCCGCACATGATGACATTTCGGGTAACGAACCGCATTGACCCCCAACTACCTTTTGACCTGAGCTTTATCAGTGGTGACGTCCGTCAGGCTGGCGATGTTCCTAGTCTAGAACGCCGCTAAAGATCCAGCGGCAATGTATGTGTTGACGTGCTTTTCCGACTCAGCTATTGCGAGTCTCGCAAATAATGTGCAAGAATCGCAATCCAGTTTCGAGCGCTGAGGACGGTCGATGGGCAACAACGAAAATGTTTTATTTGCTCCGTTCGGTGGGAACGATCCCGACCCGGACGCTTTCCTCAGCATGGTCTTGGATGGCTGGGCCCAGCAGCAAAGAGCAAAAGACTTCGCGCTAGCCACGATTCGGACCCGACGGAACGTGGTGATGAGTATGGTGGACTTCGCCGGTAGTTATCCGTGGGAATGGAGCCTCGGGGACGCTGACGACTTTTTCTCGCATGCCAGGGCTGTCCGAAACCTCTCCCATGGGACCGTTCGCGCCTATCAGGGTCATATTAAGCTCTTCTGCGAGTACGTCTGCGACCCTCATTATGACTGGTGCGAACAGAGCGCGAAGCTGTTCGGGCAAGTCTTCGCTCAGGTAGTTACCGAACTGAACCACATCACCCACGCCCAACCCTCCGAGGCACGCCCTGCCAAACGGCCGTTCACTCAGCGCGAGCTGCAGGAGCTCTTCGACTTAGCTGACGTTGAAGTCGAACGGATCTTGGACTCCGGCCGCAAAGGCGCTTTGGCCGCTTGGCGTGACGCGATCGCATTCAAGAGCGCCTACAGCTGGGGCTTGCGTGCCAACGAGTTGCGCCACCTTCAGGTCGTGGACTATTCGCGCAATGCGCAGGCACCCTATCTCGGCGAGCAGGGGGTGCTTCGCGTGCGCTGGGGGAAACCACACCGCGGTTCGGCGAAGAAACCCCGCTCAGTACTGACCATCTGGCCTTGGTCAGTGGAAATGATCCAGGATTGGATCCGCAATGGTCTCCCCCGCTACGGGCATCCCGTAAATGATCTTTTCCCCACCACAGGGGGCTCCATTGTCGGTGAGTCCCACCTGCTCGGTAAGCTACACACACTCATCGACGAACTCGGTTTCCCTCCCGGACTTGATCTCCATTCTTTCCGGCGCTCCTACGCCACCCATCTGATCACCGGTGAAGGATTCGACGTCACCTTCGTTCAGCTTCAGTTGGGCCATGAGCACGCGGCGACAACTTCGATCTATACGATGCCTTCGCCCGACTACCAACGTCTTGCGCTCGAACGGGCCCATGAACGCACTATCCAGGCCGCCCTTGGGCTGAAACCATCGAGGAGGAACTCATGAGCCGCCGCGAGATCACTTACAACTGGAAGCTACGCGAAATCATGGCACGACGCGGTGTCCATACCGCTAAGGACCTCGCTGAATTGCTTCACGAACGCGGTATTACCTTGACCCCCAACGCCATCTGGCGCATCGTTACCCAAGAGCCCGAACGAATAGCTTTCAAAGTCCTCGTTGCACTCTGCGACGCACTGGATGTCACCCCCAATGACCTCATCACCTACACCGTGACGGATGCCAAGACTCTCAGGCAGCGTAGCAACGCAACTGGGCAGAACCTTCCTGAACTGCGCCAGTACAGGCCAGTGCGCGCACGAATCGTTGAAGACGATGAGTAACCCGGGCCGTCCGGCCACGGGAGGCAACGGATCAGCCCGCATGCCCACGCTCGAGAACCTCACACCACAGAAGAAGAGAGGCCGTCCCCGCTCAACGGGCAACCACACCTGTTGCCGTTGTCAGCAGCTAGTCGCCAAGATTCGGGTCCGCTGGACAGACGGGTCAGTCTGCGGCGTATGCTTCACTCAAGCCACGCACACATACGGTACCTGCCCGGACTGCCGCGAGCACCGGATGCTCCCTGGCATCTCTTCTGCCACCGGTGAACCGATCTGCCGCGATTGCGCCGGCATTGCCACAGAGCTGACCTGCACCCGCTGCAGACGCGAAGCAGAACGATTCCGCGCAGGCTTATGCATGCAATGCACTCTCACCGACGACCTTACTGCTGTCCTCAAACCTAACGAAGATCTACGACTTCACCGCCTCAT
Organism: Glutamicibacter sp. AOP12-B1-11; assembly: GCF_052379245.1. Classification (NCBI taxonomy): domain Bacteria; kingdom Bacillati; phylum Actinomycetota; class Actinomycetes; order Micrococcales; family Micrococcaceae; genus Glutamicibacter; species Glutamicibacter sp. AOP12-B1-11. The sequence continues at coordinate 10,317 of NZ_JBQSYL010000052.1, forward strand.
AAAGCTGCTCACAGAGACAGGGCGACCCGAGAGTATTTATACCTACATGCGTCCGGGCACCAAAGCCCGCCATCTCCTAGAAAAGATTGGAAACCGAAACCTCGCACTCACCCATGAGGCCTTCGACGAGCTACCCACCTCAACAGCTGCTGAGCACCTAAGAGCCTTGCTAATTCACCATCGCATGATGCCCGAGCGCGGAAACGAAAACCTCGCTCGTTTCGAGCAATGGATCACAGCCAGAGTCGCCTCCCTGCCCACTGACGGGACAAGCCATATAGTCGAACTCTTCGCCAGGTGGCGCCACCTCAAACGAATCCGCGACAAAGCCGCAGACCCGGAGACCAACCACAGTACCGCCATCAGCGCCGCGAAACAGGAAATCACCGAGGCAGGGAAACTTCTCCTCTGGCTCAAGGAGACGCACGATATCGGCGCAGAAAAGCTCCAACAGAAGCACATCGATGACTACCTGAGCAGTGGCCCCAGCACCCGAAAACACATCCGAAACTTCGTTCGCTGGCTCAATAGTCAGCCAAGCAGCCGCACCCATGAGCTTGATACGCCCTTCCGAAAAGCTCAAGCCAACCCAATGATTACCCACATGCAGCGGACTGAACTCGTGAGGAACTGTTTAGAACACCAGCAAGTAGCTCGGTCTACGCGCCTGGCTGGTTTGATTCTTTTGCTATGGGCACACCCGCTGAACAAGATCGTCCTGCTTCGCCGAGAACATCTCATCACTGCTCCGGACGGCATGCGCCTCAAGCTCGGAGCAACACCGGCTGCCGTACCCGCAGCCCTCACTGAGCTGTTCTGGCAACAATTACAAAACCCTGAGAACAGCAACACCACGAATGCTGGCACCGACTGGCTCTTCCCCGGCACTCGTGCTGGCCAGCATCTACACCCGGACACCCTCGCCGGACGGCTCAAAGTCCTCGGCATCGATCCTCAAAGAGCACGCAACGCGACGCTGCGCAGCCTCAC
>NZ_JBQSYL010000053.1:0-11067 GCF_052379245.1 Glutamicibacter sp. AOP12-B1-11
GTTGCTGGTTCACCGGCCTGGATGAGCTTGGCTGCCGTGCGGATCTGCGAGTCGGTGAAGGTGGGGCGCCGGCCGCCGAGGTCCCCTCCGGCGGTGCGGCGTTTGGTCACAGAGTCGTTGATGCGTTCGCGTTTGATCTCGAGTTCCATTTGGGCCAGGGCTGCCATGACAGTGAAGACCAGCGCTCCCATGGGTGTCTTGGTATCCACATCGCCGCCGCCGAGGTTGAGTACCCGTAGTCCGATATTGCGCTCACGAAGTTCTTGTGCGAGTTCGAGCATTTTCTGGGTGGAGCGTCCGAGCCGGTCCAGGGTAGTAATCACCAGGGTGTCGTCTGGGTAGAGTGCTTCGAGGGCTTTATCGAGTCCAGGACGTTTGGCCAGCGCCCCGGAGAGTCCATGGTCGGTGTAGAGGTCATCGCGCCGGACGCCAGCGGAGAAGAGGTCTTGAATTTGACGGTCGGCGTCTTGGGCTTTGGTTGATACGCGGGCGTATCCGATCAGCTTGGTCATGGAACCCTTGGAAAATGTCTCGCAACTAATAGTGTCAACACGATTCTACGACATTGGTTGCGACACATAGTTGCGAGAATTTAGGATCAGTGAGTTTTCAAGGATTTTCAGCTGGGGGGTGGCGAGTGATGAGACGTCTTGCAACCTATGGGTTCAGGTTATTTCGGTTTGATAATTTCTGATGACGTCGAGGAGATCCCCGATGTAAGGCTCTGTGCCTGAGTTCTGTTAGATGCGAGCAATCGCCGTCTTTTGGCAGCGGCATCGTTTTCGGTAAGGCCGAAGTCGAGTGGCGTAACACAACTAATCTAATACAAAGTTAAACAATTGGTTTTGTATCTTTTGGTAGTGTATTTTTGTTTTATACGTTCGAAGAAATCTTTTGTGCCGCGTGCTGGGACGCGGTTCTTCTAGTGATTCTCCCGGCGTATTCGCTGACTGCTGTTCTGGTTTTCCAGTTCTGGGTTTTTGGCAGGGCGGAGTCGATTCCTTGGCAGGTTCCGCTAATGCTGAGACTGGGATGCGGGTCGGCAGGACGCCTCTTGTTGGGGTTGCTCTGACCGCAAACATTCCCTATTGGCGCGGGCTCTTAAACAAACTTTCAGATAGACGCCCGCGAATTTCAGTATTCTTGCAACACGCATAGGCCAGAACCGTCGAAACTACGCCACGAGCTAGTGATCAGCGAAAGCAAATGACAGAAGCACATAACACCAATTTAAGCCAGACACTGCACAAATTACAGTAAGCTGAACTACTGACGTCTAGCTTAAATCTCCACCAACCATAATCAGCGGGTATGAATGTCTAACAATCAAAGCGTGATCATACGACTAGTAAGATTCCTTGGAGTCGGCGGGTTTTGTTTCGTCCTGACGCTAGCAGTTAACTATGCTTTGAAATTCACAGTGCTCCTCGAACACCCAACCACTGCTTTCCTGATAGCAAATTCAGTTGCTACGGTCGTATCGTTTATACTTACGCGGCAATTCACCTTTCAAGATAGGAACACATCTAAGCGTAAACGATTCCAAGCTCCAGCTTTTTTATGTATTTCGATTGCAGCAATTGCAATAAATACAGCACCCTTGTATATCTCCAGGTGGGTGCTAGGGTGGCACTACCCTCTGGTCTCATACTTCGAACAGGAAGTCTCAGATTTCATCTCGGGACCGATCATTGGGACTCTACTCGCGACGGTCTTCCGCTGGTGGGCGTTGCACAAGTTTGTCTTTCCTGTTCCAAATGACCAATTGGAAAAAACGAAAGGGCTGGTATGAAAAAGAATATTCGCCACATCATGGTTTATCCGATAGCAGCAGAACCCCGGAAAGAAACCCGTTAAAACAGAGAAATCGTAAGTAGCGGGTCAGCTAACAGTCATCGAACGTTTCGCCGATGGATCATTCTAGGCAAGCACACTGAAGTCCGTAGATCCTTCGCTTGCTGCCGCAGCCTCTGTTGGGGGCACCCCGGTTGCAACGCCCGCAGCGGCGATCACAGGCTGCAAATACAGCTCAAGAAGTGGCTATGTCACTTACAGCACTTGCACCGTTTCCCATACTTGGTCTGGCAGCATCACAGTTTCATTTGTCGCAAGCTACAAGTTCAACTCAGGAATGTCGTCCATCACCTACCGTGGCAACGCAAGCCAGCAGTGTTTCGTCGCCACTTGTACGCGTCCAGATTTGGTGTTGAACCAGAAAACGTCAAGCGGTAGCGGCTTCACCAATCCCGCTATGGTGCAAGCAACTTCCACAGTAACCGCTGGGTTGGGCCGGTAATTATTGCGCCCATCTCTTTATTTTTTCTATGAAATCAGCAACGATTAGGTGTCTTCTGCTCTCGGTTTCAATGGCCACGGAGCTTTGAGAATAGGGCCGAAGCTATATATCAATTGACCTAGCTAAGCGCGAAAGCTGAGAGTGCTGATCTAAGGAAAGATGTTAGCGGCGGTCTGGGAAATCGCCTTCGTAGTCATTCCAAGTGCCTGCCAGCTCCTGCATCGCCCAAAGCTGGTTCTCCACGGGAGCTTCTTTACCCGCAAAGTCCATCACGATGTAGTTGATAACGAACCCGTCCTTTACGGTAGCCCCATATTCCTCGGCACGCTTTTTGCTCTCAAATCGAAAATAGTCTGCCTCGGCGGTGCTATACGCCTCAACGCAATCGACCGTGGGTGCGCATGCCGTTTTTGTGATGTCTTCCGGCTGTGTCGTGGCATCCTCAACTCCTTCATTCTCGGAGTTTACGAACGTGTGCAGAGTCAGGTCGCGTTGCGGGTCCAATATGGAACATCCAGCCAATATCGGCATGGTAAGGAGAAGTGCGGCGGAAACGACACTGCTTAAGCGTGAATTCATTCTTCTACTTTCTCAGCTTTCGCTGGGTAAAAGAGCCTACTTAGGGATGATTTTATCCAACCAGACAGCAAGATGTTTCGTGGCTTTTCTACGAGATGCAGGGATGGCGAAACCGCTACCGGTTAATGGCCAACTAAAGTTATCCATCACAGCTGGTTCTTTTTCGCTTTTCCTAATGCTCTATAGACGGTGCTACGGCTGACGCCAAGAACCTCACCAATTTGAGTCACTGTCATATCTCGTTGTTCATAGAGTCTTTTGGCAGTGCGCAACTTGTCGGGGGAGAGGGATGCTGGACGGCCTCCAGTGCGGCCGCGGGCACGAGCTGCTTGTAGCCCGGCGTTGGTGCGTTCGCGAATGAGATCGCGTTCGAACTCAGCGAGGGACGCGAAGATGTTGAACACGAGCCGTCCACCGGAGGAACTGGTATCGATGCTCTCCTGAAGGGATTTGAATTCGATGCCTCGTTGCTGCAACGCGTCCATATGGTTGATCAGGTGCCGGATGGAGCGTCCGAGACGGTCCAGGCGCCAGACCACCAGAGTGTCGCCGGGTCGAATCTGGTCCAGGAGCTTATCGAGCTCAGGGCGTGACTCGAGCGCGCCGGATGCGGTGTCGGTGAAGATCCGATAGCAGCCAGCTGCACTGAGTGCATCAAGTTGAAGTTGTGCGTCTTGATCCGTGGTGGAGACTCTGGCGTATCCGAGGAGGTGTCCCATGAACCTAAATGTATCAATACTCGTGGAATGGTCACTGTTTCGACGCATAGTTTGTGGCACTGGGTTTTGCGACTAAATGACCTTGAAAATCTGTTGAGTTCTCAACTGTCGAGGATTTTTAGCCAAGCTGTCAGATCAGCGTGTCATAAACGACCGTTTCCGGTCCTTCTGCAAACAGATGGGGCCATTACCACTTCAGTTTTACGGGATGTCGAAATACAGCGCTCAGTCTGGAATACTAGGGGTGTGCAAAAATCCGCCCGCTCGACACGTGTTCTCAGAGGCACGACCGCCGCATTCTTTGCGACGTTCGTTTCTCTGTGCTCCCACGTACTCGCAGGCGGAGAAGTACCAGGACTCCTGAACGTCGCGCTACCTCTCGCGCTGTCGCTTCTCGTGTGCATGTTGCTCAGCGGTCGACAATTCACCCTGTGGCGCTTGGCCGGGATGGTTGGATTCAGCCAGCTGCTCTTCCACCTGTTGTTCTCGATGGGAGCCGGGCATTCAGCTGCGTCCATCAATGGCGAGCAGGACATGCACGCGCATCATGGGATGACTATGCCCATAGATATCACTACCTCGGCCGACGCTGCCACCATGAGCCATAGTGATACCACGATGCTTCTAGCCCACCTCATGGCGGGCCTCGCTACCGTGCTGGTTCTGCATCGCAGCGAACAAATGCTCATCGCTGCCGCTAACATCGTTGACCTGTTGACCTGGAAACTGCTGTGGCGACTAGTTACTTTCGCCTACCAGCTAATCCACCCACTGCCGACTCCCACTGCCCCGCGTGAAATCCCGACCTACACGATATGCGTGTATTCAACGTCGGTTATTCGTCGGGGTCCACCCGCACTCACCACGGTGTAAGACCACTCCCATTTACAGATCAACGTGTCTGTGGGTTTTTTACGTCTGCCTTACTGACGACTGACAGGCGGATTTGTTGCGTCTCGTGTTGCTGTCCACAGGAAGTTGCTCGTATGCAAGACCGCTCTGAACCCGGGCCTGGCATGCTGCTTCACGCACAACTATTCATCGTGATGATTTCTTAGCTCAGCAGCTGCCTGCATAGTTTCGCGCCCCGTCGCTCAGTAATCCGCACAGTGCGCTTACACCATAGACTTCCATGCCCTTCTTCTGAGGGCAATCCCTCACCATGCCATCCCCAACAACCGGTTGCCCCGCATATTGCTCGGCATCCAGAGTTTTTGGGCTCAACAGCATATCTCCTTCGAAGCGCGCTGTCTGCGCTTCCATATTTTTAGGATGAACCTTGAACACCTCTTTTGCTCTGCGTACCGCTGCCCTCTGTGCCGCTGCCCTGCTCACCCTGAGCGGCTGCGCTACAAACCCCGCCGAGAACAGCCCCGCATCACCGTCTAATGCTTCGGTCACGATGAAAGATCCGTGGGTGAAGGCCGCTGACGAAGGCATGTCCGCAGGATTCGGCACCATTGAAAATACCGGGGACCACGACATCACCGTTACCTCCGTGACCAGCCCTGCCTCCACCGATCTGGAACTGCACGAGACCGTAGCCAATGAATCCGGGGCAATGGTCATGCGTGAAAAAACCGGTGGCTTCACCATCCCCGCCCATAGCGAACTGCATCTGGAACCCGGGGGAAACCACATCATGCTCATGGACCTCACCGAACCACTGCAACCAGGCAATGATGTGAACCTGACCCTGACCTTCTCCGATGACACCACCTTCGATGTCACCGCCCCCGTCAAGGAGTTCGCCGGAGCCAACGAAAAATACGAAGGCACCGAGCACGGGGACATGGACCACAGCACCATGGATATGGACCATTCCGCATCGGAAAGCGCCCACGATCACTAATGCCCCACGAAAAGACACCCTTTCAAAGTGGCCCGAGTCGGCGCGGAGTACTGTTCGGTGGAGCCGCCGCAGGGCTGGGAGCGATCGCAGCCCTCGGCATTGAGTCCTTGACTAGCACCACCGCGCCCGCTGAGGCAGCGAATCAGTTGCACGGGAACACCGTGATTCCGTTCTATGGTCCCCACCAAGCAGGCATCGCTACGAAACCGCAAGCCCACGCCACCTACATCGCGCTCACCCTGCGCGAGAATCTCGACAGGGCCGCAGTGCAACGCCTCCTGCGACTGCTCACAGATGACGCAGCAAGGCTCACCCAGGGGCAAGCTGCCTTGGCAGATACCGAACCGGAACTAGGAGCAGTTCCTGCCCGCTTGACCGTGACCTTCGGCTTTGGCCCGAAGCTGGTGGAGCTGGCAGGATCCTCTGCCGCAGGTATTCAGCCACTGCCTAAGTTCAGTATCGATCGGTTGCAAGAACGGTGGAACGACGGGGACCTGTTGCTGCATATCGCCTCGGATGATCAGCTGACCGTGGCTCATGCCCAGCGGATGCTGCTCAAAGATGCCCGACGGTTCGCATCGGTGAAATGGGTGCAGCCAGGGTTCCGCCGTTCTAGAGGATCAGAAGCTACTGGCACGACGATGCGTAACCTCTTCGGCCAGGTTGATGGAACCGTCAACCCCTCGCCGCAGACCGCAGACTTCAACGCGCTGGTATGGAACCCTGATGGAAGCACCACCATGGTCATTCGCCGCATCCAGATGGACGTCGACACCTGGGACGAAGTGGATCGTTCCGGTCGAGAATTCAGTGTTGGACGAACCTTGGCGAATGGTGCCCCCACCACCGGCAGTCAGGAACACGACGAACCCGATTTCGAAGCAACCAACGCTCTCGGATTCACGGTCATCCCGGCCCACGCGCACATTCGACGCGCCCGCTCAGAGAACCCCAGCGAGCGGATCTTCCGCCGGGGATACAACTATGACGAGCAGCCCACTGGAACCGATATTTCCGATTCGGGACTGATTTTCGTGTCCTACCAACAAAGCGTGGCCAAGCAATTCGTCCCGTTGCAACAACGTCTGGCGGAGCTTGACGCGCTGAACCAGTGGACCACGCCGATCGGCTCTGCCGTGTTCCTCATCCCGCCAGGCTGTGCCGAAGGAGGATTCGTCGGTGAAACCCTCTTCAAGGCATGACCAGCCCTATTATTTCTCTTCTTTCAAGGATTACTCATGACTCTCTTGGACACCGCACCCCCGGAATCCCAACCGCCTTCCATGCCTTCCCGTCCGACTCGCAAAGGCTGGTTTGGGCAACTGCTACTTCGGCTGCATTTCTACGCAGGAATTTTCATCGGTCCGTTCATCCTCATCGCCGCCGTGAGCGGAGCCTTATACGCGATCACGCCGCAGATCGAACAAGCGGTCTACGCCAAAGAACTGCACGCACCGGTTGCTGATTCCTATCTGCCGCTAGCTGATCAAGTCGAAGCGGCCAACACCTATATGGGTAGCAGCGAAACCTTGGTCGCGGTGCGTCCGGCACCGAATCAAGGGGACACCACGCGGGTGATGTATGCCGACCCAGCACTGGGCGAGAGCGAAACCAGGGCCATCTTCGTGGACCCTGCCACCGCTGAAATCCGCGGCGATCTCACCGCCTACGGAACCAGTGGTGCCCTGCCATTACGCACCTGGATCGACCAGTTGCACCGCAATCTGCAACTCGGTGAGCCAGGACGCATGTACAGCGAGCTGGCAGCTTCCTGGCTAGGTATCATTGCCCTTGCTGGCTTAGGTCTATGGATCTTGCGGATCAGGCGCACCAAACGCAAAAAGGACCTCCTACGTCCCAATACCAAAGCCACCGGCTACCGCCGACTGGCCAGTTGGCATGGCTCTCTGGGGATCTGGGTCTTGCTTGGCGCGTTCTTCCTTTCCGCCACCGGGATCACTTGGTCCACCTACGGCGGCGCAAACGTGGGTGAATTGCGTACTGCGCTGAACTGGGGCACCCCCTCCGTTAGCACCGACCTCACTGCCACTGGCGACGGTTCCGCTGATGAGCATGCCCACCACCATGGAGCGTCTACAGCACCCACCGGGGAGTCGGTGAACCCGGCAGCTTTCGACACGATGCTCTCCATCGCCCGCGAAGTCAATATCAACACCGGACTGGTCGAAATCAAGCCGCCCGCTGCGGAAAGCAAAGCATGGGTGGTCCAAGAAATTCAACGCTCATACCCGACCGAAGTTGACGCGGTCTCCATTAATGGTCAAACCCTGGAAGTCGTCGACCGGGTAGATTTCAAAGACTTCAACCTTGCGGCGAAGCTAACGCGGTGGGGAATCGATATCCACATGGGGTCTATGTTCGGATTGCCGAACCAGATCTTGTTGTTCCTCGTCGCTACCACCATCGCCACCATGGTGGTGCTGGGATACGTGATGTGGTGGAAACGTCGACCCATGAAAAATCCCTCGCAACGCATGGGCAAGACACCGGCTCGCGGCGGATTGTTGCGTGCCCCGTGGTGGGGGCTGCTGTTGCTACTGCTTGCAGCCGGAATGGTAGGGGTCTTCTTGCCCCTGATGGGAATCAGCCTCGCGGCTTTCCTCGTCATTGACATGATCGTAGGCCGGCTCCAACGCAGTAAAGTTCAACATCGAACCACTGAATAAATTCAAAAGTTCAAACAAGTTTTAGTTGTGCCCTTCGCGCTGTAGGCGAAGGGCACAACTGTTTCAAAAACCACCGTTTTTGAAAGTTATATGCAGTATGCAGCAGTGTGATCTTTGCCCATTCCCCGATAGGGATGGCTGCACCGTCCCGCAAACCATGCTGCCGTTTTATGCGCGACAGCGTCGGGTAACGAGCCGGAAATTTCATCATAATAGGTTCGCTCGAATTCCTCCGGTGCTTGGTGGAACAGAGAGGAACGCAGGCGTTCGCAGCTGTACCAATGCACCCATTCGAAGACAACCTCCACAACGTCTAATTCGGTCTTAACCGCTCCGATGCAGAAAAGCGAGACCGTGGCGACGGCCTCGTTCTTGAACAATCCCACACGGTCTTCGCGGCGGCATGGTCGTACGCCGCGCTGCCGATGGACAGTTCCACCCACTAGATCTCGAGGGGCTCGGTGAAACGTCCTGGGTTTCATGCCGCTTTCTATTGAGAGAATGGAAAGCATGCCCAAGCAGTACACCCCTGAAGCCAAGGCCCGCGCCGTCGCCTATGTCCTGGACCGGTTGGAGCGATACAAGTCGGTCTACAGTGCCGGCCAGGATCTTGCACCCAAGCTGAGCATCGGCGCCGAGGCCCTGCGCCGGTGGGTCGTCCAGGCCCAGGTCGACGCCGGGGACCGCACCGGCCCCACCAGCGAGGAACTCGCCGAGATCAAAGCCCTGGAGGCCAAGGCCAAGGACCTGGAAGAAAGCAACGAAATCCTCCGCCAGCCAGCGATTTTCTTCGCGAGGGAGCTCGACCCTCGCCGGCCCTAATCACCGAGTTCATCGACCATCAACGCGAGTGCGGCTACGCAGTCGAGCAGACATGCCAAGCCCTGACTATTCAGGGACTGCAGGTCTCTGCGCGAACCTACCGCGGCTGGAAACAACGCCAACCGGCATCCCGGGACATCACCGACGCCCAGATCCTCAACGTCCTGCACAATCTGCAGCAGCCTGATGAGAAGACCGGCAGGCCTAAGCCTGAGGTTGCTGTACGGGCGTCGGAAGATGCGGGCTTGGTTGCAGCGCAACGGCTTCCTTGAGATCTCGAAGCACACCGTGGACTTAGCTGTTGCGCGAGGCGGGAATGAAGGGTCTGGCCAGAGGCCGGAGGACTGTCACCACGATCCGTGTGAAGGACAAGATTCGGGCCAAGGATCTGCTGAACCGCAAATTCTTCACTGTCGCGCCTGACAAGGTCTGGATCACAAATTTCACTGATGTGCCGACCGGCGCCGGGTTCACCTACGTATCGTTCATGATCGATTTGTTCTCCAGACGGATTCTGTCTTGGGCGACGTCAACCTCGCATGATACCGAGTTTGTGAAGGAAGCTCTCCGGATGGCGTTATGGCAACGCCGGCATGGTTCGGGATCTCGTAAAGCCCGATTCAAGGCACGGTACATCATTCAGATGCCGGCAGTGAATATACCTCGCAGCGGTACACCAGGACGCTGGCCGCTGAAGGGCTGGTCCCATCGATCGGCACCATCGGGGATGCGTTCGTCAACGCGGCCGCCGAAACGGTGATGAGGTTGTTCAAGAACGAAGCCGCGGCTAGGGATTCCCCGTTCCGCAACAGCCCGTTGGCAGCGGAATCCGATGTCGGGGATGTCGTCGTGGATTGGGTGCACTGGTACAACTATGCCCGGTTGCATTCGACCCTCGGCTATAGTAAACCGGTGGAATTTTAGGAACTCTACTATGATGACTTCAACGGCGCGATACCCGATGTTGCCGCTAGTAAATTAGCGACATGATTTCCGGGACGGTTCATATAGACAAATCGCAGTACTGATCGCGATCCCATTCCTAAGGAGTAACATGAAGAAAGTCTTTGCCAGCTTCCTGATGATCAGCACTGTTGCACTGAGCGGATGTACATACTTCAATGAGTCCACCGCCAACGAGGTTGCTGCTGGCGCCGCCACCGGCATCCCTAGGCCTGACTCCGAGCAAGAAGCAAAGCTACGGGAAGATCTAGCGGAAATCGATCCGGCGCTGAACAATGAGAAGGCTTTTAACAGCGCTCGCAATCAGTGCACTGACATTTTGGGCGGTATGTCACCGGACAAGTTGATCTCGAGTACTCAAGCTCGTTTTGAAGGCGCAGGCGTGGAAACGGTCACCGAGCGGGATGCCAAGAAGATCCTGGACGTCATCAAGAACAACGGGTTCTGCAAGTAGAAGCCGCGGAGCCGTGCGCCGCGCAATCCTTTGCGTGCAGCACACGGCTTTTGGGTACCCAACCACATGTATCGCAGAATTTCAGCGGCGAAAAGCCCATCGTTCTTCCTCCTCAGCAGCAACCGTTCGGTTCAAAGTCGAAGCTCCCGTGGCCAGTCGAGCAACGAGTTGCACGGCTGCGGTGTAGGTCTTAGCGTTGTAGTGGACCAGTTCGGTGCGGCGCATGCGCAGTGCTTTGGCTTCGCTCAGCTCCTCGCAGGGGTTCAGCCACCGGTAATAGGATGCCCTGGATACCTGCAGTTTCTGGCACATCCAGTTCACCGGGTACTGGCCGGCCTGGGCTTTGATGAAGGTGAAGATTGCGCTTATTTCTTGCTGTTCGAGGCGAAATAGGCGCTGACATCGTTTAAAAAGTCGTTCTCCCGTTTCACCTCCAGCAGTTCCTTGCGCAATTTCTCGTATTGGGCCCATTCCACTGGTCCGCGTTCCTCTGCTTCCGATTCTGGGTGCTCGGTGCGGTAAGCGCGGACCCAGTTGCCCAGGGTTCCTTCGTTGATGCCTAGAGAGGCTGTGACCTCGACCAGGCTCTTCTGGGAGGAGATCACTAGTTCGACTGCTTCGGCGCGGAACTCCGGGGTGAACTTCTGACGTTTGGACATGCACTCATTCTCCTACGAACGCGTGTCTCACGACAT
>NZ_JBQSYL010000054.1:0-10863 GCF_052379245.1 Glutamicibacter sp. AOP12-B1-11
TTAAGCGCCACTTTCCCGGCGCAGACGATTCTTGGTGTAGGCCGTCGCCTGATGCTCCCACGGGTCTTCGGGCCAAGGGTGCCGCGGATACTTGCCGCGCATTTCGGCACGTACCTGCGCGTAGGGTCCGTTGAAGAAAGAGATGAGATCCTCGGTCACCGCAAGCGGACTGCCGGCCGGTGAAAGCAGATGGAACTGCACCGGAAGCATCCCGCGCACCAGCCGCGGGGATTCGCTAAGCCCAAAGCACTCCTGCAGCTTGACCGCCACCACCGCCGGACCGCCTTCATCCACCGGCGGATAGCCAATGCGAATCCGCGATCCGGACGGGACCTGCAAACGCTCGGGAACCAACGAGTCGAATTCGTGCGCATGCTGCCACGGCAACAGGGTGCGCAACGCGCCGACGAGGTCGACCTTCCCCGCGGGCTTCCCCGCGGCGATCTGCTCCAGGCCGGAGGCCAGCCACTGCTGCGCCGTCTGCACCAGCGTCGGCTCATCTACCGGCACAAAAGGCGCACCCAGCAATCGGTAGGCCACCGCCATCCGGCGCCGCAGCGCTTCAAAGGCCGGCTGCTCGCCAAAGAGCGCCAGCGACTGCTCGCGCAACGCCGTTGCCGCCGCCTGCCGGCCGAGTTCCTTGGTGGCCTTGATCGGGTGGGCGGAAAGCTCGATGGCGCCGAAGGATTCGACCTTGCGTGCCGAGATTTTCCCGTCCACCAGTTTCGCGCTCTCGGTGATCCGGTGCAGGTGGCCCAGCAGGCCGAGAACTTGTTCCCACTCGATACCCGCGGCGCGGCGGATCACCGCTCCGGTGCTGGTCCCGGCCCGGGTCACCTCGGTGATGGCCAAGAATTCATAATGGGCCAGATGGCTTCCGCGGGGCAGCGAAGCGCGTGTGCCCGAGGCCAGCAGGTAGTCGTTGTCCTGGACCTTGCGCGCCACCCATTGCGGGTAGGCCAGAGCGCAGACTCCGGCGAGCGCCCCGTCAGGATCCACGGCCGGAACCTGCCCGGCGAGGCGTTCAAGACGTTTGGCTTCTTGCACCCAGGCCCGGTGTCCCGGATGCGAAGGCCGGCGAACGGAGCTCAGCAGCTCGTTCAGATCGGCGTTGGCGATGCGTTCGGTGCTCGCCAACAGTGCGACCGCTTCCGCGGTGGGACGCGAGCCGAAATGCTCGGCACCGGCCAGCAAGGCGCGGGCGGTGCGTGGGTCGGCCGGAATCTTCACCATCCGTTCGCCCAGGGCGGTGATTTTTCCTTGCTCGTCCACCGCGTCCAAGCTGCGCAGCACCTCTTCGTCGGTGCGCATCGTGCCCGGCGGCGGCTCCTCCCACAGGGCGAGCCCTTCACCGCGCGGGGTACCCCAAGCGGCCAGAGAAAGCGCGGCCTGCACCAGGTCTCCGGTCTGCATCTCGGGGGCCGAATGAGCCGGTGCGGCCGCGAAGGACTTGGGGTCAAGGGTCCGCACCACGGTTCCTGCCCCGAGCCGCCCGGCACGGCCGGCACGCTGCGTGGCCGCGGCACGGCTGGCGACCACCGTCACCAGGCCGCCAAAGCCACGTGCCGCGTCCCTGCGTGGTTCGCGCGCATAGCCGGCATCGATCACCAGGTGGACGCGCGGTACGGTCAGCGAGGATTCGGCGATCGAGGTGGAAACGATAATTCGCGGTCCCTGCGCAGCCGAAGGCTCGCTGAGTACCTCGTCTTGGGCCTTGGTGGGGATCTGCGAATGCAGTGCAAAGGCTTGGATGCCCGAGGCGCCGATCTGGGCACAGACCCGGTCGACCTCGCGTGCTCCGGGAACGAAGACCAAGGTATCTACCGTTGACTTGGTACCGCGGTTTTGCTGGCGCGAATGCTTCACCGCCACCTGAGCGACATGGCGCAGGTACTCGTCGCTCAACCCGCGCTCGGAGTTGCGCCTACCGGCAAAGCTGTCGAAGAGCTCGGCCACCTCGAATTGCGCGGTGTTGGCGGTAAGCACCGGGGCCGGGGTCTGCCGGGCCAGCAGCTGCGACAGCTCCCGGGCTTGCAGGGTGGCGCTCATGACGATCAGACTGAGATCCTCACGCAATTCGCTGACCTGGTTGACCATGGCCAGCAACAGGTCCGTGTCGATGGACCGTTCGTGGACCTCATCGATGATGACCGCGCTGACCCCCGCCAGGTCGGGGTCCCCCAGCAGCCGGCGGAGCATCAGGCCGGCGGTGACAAATTCAATCTGGGTGTTCGCGGAGCTTTGGCGTTCCCCGCGTACCGCAAAACCTACCCGGTCCCCCAGGGCCGAGCCATCGAGCTGGGCCAGGCGCCGGGCCGCGGCACGTGCCGCCACCCGGCGTGGCTGGGTGACGATAATTTTTCCGGTGAGTCCTTGCACCGCCAGCGCCTCGGCCACCGTTGGTGGAACGATGGTGGTTTTGCCCGAGCCCGGTGGCGCCTGAATCACCAGCGGCTGGTTTGGATGGGCACACAGCGCGGCGTGCAGTTCCGCGCGGCTGGGTCCGAAGGCCAACCCCGCGGCGATGCGTTCCAGGTTGAAGGCAGCCCGGCTCATGCTCGCGGTACCGTCCAGAAATTTTCGATCGCACTCACCACCGGTTCGATGGGGTAGAGCGTGCTGCCGTGGGTCCGCCCGGCCAGAGCCACCATGCGGGCGTTGGGCATGGCGCGAGCCATGATCTTATTCTGCTCGAAGCGCGGCTGGTCGCGCGTGCCGATGAGCAGCAAGGTGGGAACCGTGATCTTGGCCAGCTGGTTCAGCGCGATATTCTGCACCGTTTCCGCTGCCTCATAGTAGGCGGCCAGGGCCAGCGGATCATTGGAAAGGAACGCAAACCTGGTAGCGGGATCCAGCCGTCCCCTGGTTTCCTGACCGGTCACAAACCCTTCGATGTCCCCCTGGCGCAGCACGTCGAGGTAGCCGGGGAAGAAGAGCTTGCCGATTTCCCCGTCGGTGATCTCAAAGGTGCCGCCGAGCATGGTCAAGGACAACACGCGTTCGGGGCTCTGCATCGCCACCTGCAGCCCGCTGCGAGCGCCAAAGGAATAGCCGATGACATGTGCGGCAGCAATACCTAGGTGATCGAGCACCGCATGGATATCGCCGGCGATTTTCTCCATGGTGTAATCGGCGGCCCGGTGGGATTTCACCGATTTGCCGTGGCCGCGCAGGTCCATGCGAATGGTGCGGCGGTTGCCGCCCAGCGCCTTGGTGTATCCCAGCCCGCGCCAGATCGAGCGAGATAGCGCCGACCCGTGCAGGAAAAGAATCGGCTCGCCCGCGGCACCGTCGTCATCAAAGAAGATCTCGGAATTATCTGCGGGGTTATTGATCATTGGCATATAAGCGATTAAATCCTGTCGGGGGCCAGCGGGCAATTTACGTCCCCGCGGCGCGGGCGGCGCTGCCGGTTTTCTATCGACATTGACCGGCAAAAGTATGACACTGAAGGTATGTGGTCGGCGGTTTGACCGCCCAGACACCTAGACCTGCGAGGGAAGGAGCATCATGAGCAATCATCCAGACGAAGAAGTCGGCGCCGAGACTCAAGAACAAGCCAAAGCTCACGTGAAGCACGATCATGACGAGGAGATGGTGGAGGAATGGGAAGACGAATCATTCCCTGCCTCCGACCCACCATCAAACTACTAGGCACGCTAAATCCTAGGAAGCGTTAACTTGGCACCCAGCTGGCGGTAAGGATCTCCTCCTAGAGTGGTTATTACCTTCTCAAGGGTGCGAGTGAATTAGAAGAACCGGTCCGCGCGGACGTTACCTCCTTGACCCCGCGGATCGGTTCTTCATTTTAATCCTCCGCGCGCTGCTTGGTGAACTCGATGGTGGTGGCGCTGCTTGCCGCCACATCCAGTTGCAGCTTCCCTGAGGCATTCTTGGCCACGCCGCTGCCTTTGGCGGCGAATGGCGCTATGGCCGTCAGCTCGGTGGCTTTTATGGCACCGTTTTCTGGGGCATGGATCTGTGCCGCCCGTGTGGCCTTGTATCCCTGCGGAACATTCACCGTGACCGGGTTCTTCGATATTTTCGCCGCATCGTTCTTGTTCACTACGGTGACCAGCACTCGGCTGTTTTTCGCCTTGACGGCGTAGGCCTGGAGGTTTTTGTCTCCGGAGAGCGTCGTCTTCATGAACTGGCTACCGACGCTCAAGCGCGCCAAGCGCATGGCGAGATAGTTCGGCTGGGCCAGCACCTGCCCTGCGCCCAGTTCCCCGGTGCCTTCGGCGGAGCAAACGACAGACATCGGCGCGCCTCCGCGGCAGGCTCCGAGCATCGAGTGCATGTTCATGCGCTCCACGCCCAAACGTGCGGAGTCAAAGATATGGTCCACCGTCCACAGCGCGCTCGCGTGCGTGCGGGAGGTGTTGTTTGTGCCCGGGCAGCTGGTTGAACCGGTCTCTTCCACCCACAGCGGCAGCTTCTTCGCCTCGGCCTTGTCCAAACCGATGCCAATCATCTTCTTGGCGCTATTGCTCACCACCGGGTCCAAGAGGTTCTGCCACTCGGGGCCGCGGCCGGGAATTTTCTCCGAGGAACAATCGTAGGTCGCGTAGTAATGCTGGGTCAGCGCGGTGGTGTTGGGGAGTTTTGCGTCGAGAAATGCGCTCATCCACGAACCGTCAAAGACTCCGGGACCAACGAGCGGAACCTCGCTCCCGGTCTCCTGGTCAATTGCCTTGGCATAGGCTCGCACCTGGGTGACAAACTTCTTCTCATTCCACTGGGAAGGTTCGCGTATCCGGAGTCCCGGGCGGGCATCATTGGTATAGCCGTTGGGTTCGTTGCCAATGGAGATTCCCACCAGGTGATCACCGAAAATCTCTGCCGCGTGCTTAGCCATATCGGCCCCGCGCTTCGGGTCGTAGGTGCCAAGGGGGATGCCGATGGTCACCTTCGCGTCGATCTTCTTGACGGTTTTCATCACGCGCTCAAGGTCTTGTGGAGTGACCAGGGTCTTGCCCTTGGGAGCTTTTTCACCGGTGGAGGTCCAGAACATTTCCCGATCCAGGACATTGCCGCCGAAGCGCAATCCGGGTTGCCCCAACCCGATGAGCATTTCATCGAGATTGCCCGCTGCAGGGTCCCAGCGTGGGTCGCTGAGTTCGGTTGCTTCGAAGGACACACCGATATTGTCATCGCTCAGGCTGGTTCCGAGATTCGAGGCTCCCACCGTGAGGGTGGCCGCCTTGCCATCGGAACGCTTGTTGAACTTCTGCGCGAACTCGGGCAGCGGCTCGGGTGTGGGCTTGGGCGGAGAAGCTACCGCCGAATTTGAGGCGTTGGGTTCTTGCTGATTCTGCCCCGACCCGCCCGAGGAGCAGCCGGCTAGCAGGCCGCAGATCAACATGGCGGCAAGGGATTTTGTCGCTTTGGAAATCACGAAGGTCCTCACAGTTATTTGCAGCATATCCAAACTTCACCCTATCTCGGGAGCGCTTATTCTCTGCTGACGTGACTTCTTCTGCGCCGCACAAGAAACCGCGATGCATACCAATAAATGCCCTGCAGTTTTCGGCTGCCCCTCCCCTGGATCTCTGGTCCACTTTTATCCGTGGCCCTTAAATCGGTGATGAACCGGTAGTTCTGCCATAGAGTTGTGCACAGATAGCAACAGGTCTTTCTACAGAAAGGTTCTACGTGGAGTACGAACTCGTTAATCCGCATCCAGACAGCCACCGCCCCTATGTCGCTGCAGCTAGCCGCTATGAGAACTTCGGCTACCGTCGCGTCGGTGATTCCGGCCTCGTGCTGCCTCCGCTGTCTTTGGGCCTGTGGTGGAACTTCGGCGACAACCGCCCCTTCGCAACCCAGCGCGAAGTCCTACGCCACGCGTTTGACCATGGCATCAACCACTTCGACCTGGCGAATAACTACGGACCTCCGGCCGGCTCGGCGGAAGAGAACTTTGGGCGCATGATGCGCAAGGATTTCATGCCGTACCGCGATGAGCTGATCATCTCCTCGAAGGCCGGCTACGAGATGTGGGCCGGGCCTTTCGGCACCTACGGTTCACGCAAGTACTTGCTGGCGTCTGCAGAAGCGTCGCTGAAGGCGATGAACCTGGACTACGTGGATATCTTCTATTCGCACCGCTACGATCCGAAGACTCCCCTGGAGGAGACCATCGGCGCGCTCGATACCCTGGTGCGCCAGGGCAAGGCCACCTATGTGGGCATCTCCTCCTATTCGGCCGAACGCACCGCGCAGGCCAAGGCGATCGCAGTCGAGCTGGGCACCCCGCTGGTAATCCACCAGCCGTCCTACAACATCTTGAACCCTTGGGTTGAGCATGGCTTGCTGGCTACCTTGGAAAAGGAAGATATGGGAGCCATCGCGTTCACCCCGCTAGCGCAGGGTCTGCTGACGGATAAGTACCTCAAGGGCACCGAAGTGCAACGCCAGGGCGGGCGCCGCTCCCTCGAAGCCCAGCTGACCGAGGGGAACCTGGCCAAGATCCACAAGCTCAACGACATCGCGCAACGCCGCGGCCAGTCCTTGGCGCAGATGTCCTTGGCCTGGCTGCTGCGCGAGGGCGCGGCAACTTCGGTGCTGATCGGAGCTTCCTCTACCAAGCAGCTCGATGAGAACCTGGGCGCGTTGAACAACCTTCAGTTCACCGAGTCCGAGCTCAAGGAGATCTCTGAGATCGCCCAGGGCGACGCCGGAATCGACTGGTGGAAGAACTCCGCGATCAGCTAAATCCTGCGTTCGGCCAAAACACCCACAAGACGTTGCTCGGAACATCTTGTGGGTGTTTTGCTTTCCACAGCGAACGGGAGACATTCGCGAGGAATCAGTCATAAATTCCAGACGTTTCAACGGATCTGCGTGTGGCTGAATTTTTGAACTGAGGATATGCTCGAATAAGACGCTTCGTGAAGTGATTCACATTCATTTTACGGACGTGGTGCGTATCGTGGAATCCACATACCCACACCAGACCTCAACTCAGACTAGACAGGAGCATCATGAGCGCCCCGACCTACAAGGTACTTAACCCAGCGACCGGTCAGATCGTTGAAGAATTTCCGGCAGCTACAGATGAGCAGGTCGAGCAGGCGCTCACGTCGGCGCAATCGGCCTTTGAATCGTGGCAGAACGTCGACATCAACGAACGCGCGAAGATCGTCAACCGGGTCGCGCAGCTCTTCGCTGATCGTGCAGATGAACTTGGCAAGATCATGACCATTGAAATGGGCAAGCCGCTGTCCGAAGCCGTGGGCGAGGCAGAATACTGCAAGGAGATCTTCGAATACTTTGCGACCGAAGGTCCAACCTTGGCCGCAGATCAGGAGATCAAGTCCTTCTCCGGGGGCCGGGCAGTCGTCCAGCGCCGCCCGGTCGGCCCGCTGCTTGGCATCATGCCGTGGAACTTCCCGCTCTACCAGGTGGCCCGCTTCGCCGCCCCCAACCTGATGCTGGGCAACACCATCGTGCTCAAGCACGCCGAGTCCTGCCCGCGTTCGGCATTGGCCCTCCAAGAGATCATGGACGAGGCAGGCGTGCCCGCCGGCGTCTACAACAACGTCTTCGCCACCCATGATCAGATCTCCACGATCATTGCCGACCCGCGCATTCAGGGCGTATCGCTGACCGGCTCCGAACGCGCCGGCGCAATCATTGGCGAGCAGGCCGGACGCAACCTGAAGAAAGCCGTGCTGGAACTGGGCGGCTCGGATCCGTTCGTCGTCCTGGACTCCGATGACGTGGCCGGCATCGCCGAAACCGCGTGGGGTTTCCGCATCGACAACACCGGTCAGGCCTGCAACTCGAATAAGCGCATGATCGTCATGGACGATATCTTTGACGGTTTCGTCGCCGAACTGACCAAGCGCGCCGACGGGCTCACCCCCGGTGACCCGCTGGCCGAACTTGAAGGCACCTTCGCCCCGCTCTCCTCACGCAAGGCCGCCGAAGACCTTGACGCCCAGGTGCAGGACGCGGTGTCCAAGGGTGCCACCTTGCACGCCGGTGGCGTGCTGCACGAGGGGCCAACCGCCTACTACTCCCCCGCGGTACTCAGCGGTGTCACCAAGGACATGCGTGCCTACTATGAGGAGCTCTTCGGCCCGGTAGCCGTGGTGTACAAAGTCACCAGCGACGACGAAGCGCTGGAGCTCGCCAACGACACCATCTACGGCCTGGGCGGTTCGGTGCACTCCACCGACGAGGCCCGCGCCGCGAAGGTCGCTATGGGGTTGCAGTCCGGGATGGCGAACGTGAACATTGCAGCTGCCGAGGGTGCAGAAATGCCGTTTGGTGGCGTGAAGCGCTCGGGCTTCGGCCGCGAACTCGGGCCGCTGGGCATGGAAGAATTTGTGAACAAGCGCCTGTTCTACATCGGCGACTAAAGACATAACTACAGCGTCCCTCGGATCTCTTAACCAAGAGTTCCGAGGGACGCTGTAGTTTAACCGGTGTTTACGGATCCGGCTAAACGGTGATCTTTTCACGCACCGAGGTGTCTCCCTCGGTCGGCGTGGTGGTTTCTGCAAACTCAGTAACCGAGTCGGTACCGTCGCCTCGCGCCGAACTCTTGAACCAGTTCGCCAAGCGAACCCAGGTCACGTCGCGGATGAAGATCGCATCGATGGCGACCATTGCAAGTGAGAACCACGGAAGCCCCATCAGGACCGCAATCCCGATATGGAACGAAACCATTCCGAAGAGAACCGGAATGCGGGTCCAGCGGAAGAGCAATGCCCCCGGGAAGGTCAACTGCAAAATAATCGAGCCAATGGCACCCAGAGCCACCGTCCAACCCATGGTGGTGATCAGCTCACTCAGCTCAGGCCACGGCCCAAATCGCATCGTATGCAAGGGACCATAAACCGCGCTACCGTCACGCCATGGTTCACCGCCGGCCTTGAAAAGGGCACCGGAGACATAAATCATGAACACCTGGCAGGCAAGTGCCACAATGGCCAGATTGTGCCAAAGGTTTGTCAGGTTGGTCGGTAGTATCCGAGTCCCCTTGACGAGCTTGGCCAGGATTGGCCCCTGGAAGTTCTGATTTTTCGCTCTGCGTTTCGCATCAAATGACCAACGAGCCGAATGGTCGGTGAACATCAGCAGGAACAGCCCGATACGCAAGGCATTATCGCCTTGATCGCCTCCGAAATATGCAGACTCGATCAGCCCGATCCAAAGAACCAAGAAGACCGGGAGCACAACCCTGGCACGGAATCCAACCAGGAGCGCTCCGGCGAGAACCATGAGTATAAGGAAATACCCGGTCACGGCAACATCATTGGCTGCGATGGAGTCGAATATGCCAAATATGGAGTATTTGGCGAATGGGCCTGTCGATTCGGCGAGTTTTCCAGTCCAGGCCGATGCGCTGCCGTAGGTGTAGTAACGCGTATTGAAGTTGGTCAGCAATAACCCCAGCGCCGCGCAGGCGAAGAGCATACGGGCGACTGCAATACCATAGCTTGCTCGCTTGGCGTCATATAGCCAAGCTTCGATATCGTGAACAACTCCGGCACAAGCAGCTATAAAGTGTCCCGGCGCGTCACGCCAAAGCGACTTCCACAAGTTCGAGATGACATTACCGGTTCGTGAGAATGCGTTCGACATGATTACTTCACACCTTCCAAGGACAAGAAGATCTTTGCGAAGTTTTCATCGCTTTGTCCGTCAGCAACGGTTGTTCCTCGCCATCCTGAATCGATGACGCTAGCAGCCGGGCGTTTAGCGTCCTCTTTGTTCCGCTGAGCAAACGGTACGATGCCCTGCCGCGCAACTTTGAACTGCACGTTCTTGACGTTCTCACCCCACAGCGCCCGGGCTACCTGGGTGGCATAAGCGCTTGCAATCTTTTCATTCTCAATAAAATTGGCCGTGCTGTTTCTTGCTTTCGCAGAATCGTTCATGGAACGGGCTTTCAGTTCGGCGGCGAGACGCGAGTCCCAATCATCACCCTTGAAATAGCTCAGTTTCACGATCTTCTGTTGTTCGTCATCGAGTTTCCGCCAAGCACCCCGATAATCCGACGCGAGTTGATTACCCGCTACCGCTGCCCGAGGCGGGAACAAGTTGTGGTGGATCATATCCATTTCGCGGTTCACTGAGTCCACCCACTCGGTAGTTATCAGGCCATCACCGTTGTCGACCTGGGCGCGAACTGATATATGATAATCCCCATCGATTGGTTTTGGCGCGAATACCGACCAGCTTTGACCGAACATCGGGAGCATGTAAGTTCTCAACGCTGATGCGGGGACAGCTTTACGTAATTCATTGACAGGAGCGACCCAGAGGAATGTGGCAAAGATATGCCACATGGTGAGCAGCACACAGACTGCACCAACGATTCTCAGCCAGATAGGCCGTCGCTTACTCGCTGCCTTAGACGGAGCTGACGTCATGTCCCAGTCCTGTTCGTTCAAGATTCAACCCAACGCAACAACACGAGCCGGGGTTAGCGCCCCATGCAGAGTTGGTATGAAGTCGTTCAAGTATGTATGGACGCTCAAATTCGAGCGTCAGTAGCAAGAGCCACTAATAAACGATAAACCGGGCTGCCCCGCGAAGGGCAGCCCGGCTCGTCGTTATCACTGCAAAGTTACGCTATTACGCATTCTTGCGGCGAGCAATCATAATTCCAGCACCAGCTAGTGCGAGCAGTACAGCAATGCCGCCTGCAATCAGCACACCATTGGCACCGGTGTCAGCTAGGTTGTCCTTAGGCTTTTCCTTGCCGTCGGAGTCCGAATCACTATTCGATGAACCGTTGCTGTCATCCTTGGCATCAGCGTCAGCAGTTGCATCGGCAGTTGCCTCAGACTCGGAACCCTCAGCGTCAGCGGCTGCATCAGCATCGACAGCGTCAGCGGCTGCATC
>NZ_JBQSYL010000055.1:0-9631 GCF_052379245.1 Glutamicibacter sp. AOP12-B1-11
GATGCGCACAAGAGGAACGTCTACCGGGAGACTCCAATACACTAAACCCTTATGGGCGCGTCCCCAGAATCGTGGCGACGTCGCTGTTGGCTTGGAGATGCTCCAGCGCATCGGTAGACAGCAATCGCACCAGATAGACGATTCGGCGACGTTCACCCTCCGAGCCACGGAGAATGTTCTCATGGTGGGCCACTCGGTTCCGAAAGCGACGAAGCGAGGCAAGTGAGTCGTTGAGTCGGTTCCGGTCTGTCCCTGGAGGGAACGCCTTGTGGAGATGGAGAACCCAGATCGTTTTTTCATGCGCGTCAGCCAGGAGATAGGTCCAGAAGCCGAACATGATCTCAGCGACTGTCTTCCCTGGCAATGGCGGGGCATGTGGCTTTGTTGCTGCGCTTGTTCGGGCGCGCTCGACGTTGCTCCTGGGAATCTTGTTCACGTCATGCAACCGACCGGTCAGCTTGTTTCGTCGCATCACAATGGGGAATAGGGCAAGTAGCGTAGCTGGGTCGGTCCAATGCGTGTCACCTGGGAGTGTCGCTGCTGCAAGTTGGCGGTCGCACGCGTTCCGCAGGCCGACTTCGAGGTGGCTGAGGTCGTGGAGAAAAGCGGCACTGAGCTTGGCGTTCCAGTCATATAGGTCCAGGGCGCGTGTGCGAGAGCCTCCCGCGACTTCGAGGTAGGTGGAAAAGCGGTCCATCCTCAGCCAGTTCTCGATCCAAGTATCGTTGCCCGATGCCTTCGCCATATGGCACCTTTCAAGGTAAGGTTGATTGGCAAGCCCTTGATGACCGCTGTTTCATGTTACTCGGGCCATGAATTGGAAACTCCGGTATTTCGCCTTGGCGGACCCGGAGTTTTTCTTTTCCCGAATCTCGCCCGTTTGGGGAACGTTTTGCGGGATGGCTATACAGAATTCAATGTTACTTGTTCAGAGTCAGTCGATTCGTTTTTGTGCCGTCGCGGTTCCTCGAACGCGAGAACGCCAGTATCCCAGAAATATTGCTACTGCTCCGACTAAGAATAGAAGTACGTTGATGACGGTAGAGGCAATGCGATCATCGCCGGTCACTGACCAGCTGCTAAGCGTGCCAACAATGGCCAAGAGCAGCAGGACCGTTCCAATAGCCTTCAATCTTCCAGGTTTCATGTTCTCAGCCTAGCGACCTTGGAACTAGGAAAGAACGAGCCTATATAGGCTGGAGGCAACGTCGGCTCAAGAACCACCTGCGGGACATCGGCGGTTGGGTTTAGGCCGTAGCGGCCAACTAACAAATTTCCTTTAGCATCCGTCGCTCAATCTGGCCCGATAATTGGTCATGCTTCACCTGTTCAGTACCGACAAATCCAGATCCCTCGTAAACGGCAAGAGCACGACTGTTGTCATCGATGACCCATAGTTCCAGAGCCGCGCGACCGATACTCTTGGCGTATTCTTCAACGGCGACTAGCAGGCTACTTGCCACGCCACTGCCCCACACCTCGGGGGTGGCTGCAAGGTAGAAGATCTCTAGGCTTTCTTCGTGAGGTGCAAAGAGCGCGAATCCCACGCAGGAGTCTTTGCGGTTGGCAACGAGGAGTTTAGCTCCCTCCAGCTGTAATCGCCGTTGGATTCCAAGGATTTTTTCTTCGCCGGTAAGCGGCTCTGGACGTTGGTCGCGCACGGCTGTGGCGCGGGCCCAAATCAATGCGGCCTCATTGACTCCGTCTGGCTCAAGACTCAGGACCAACTGCAACTCATCATCCAAGCAATTCACCAAAACATTCTTTCACAGCACCCAGTGCCCGGAGAAGGACCTTCTGCGGGACATATTTTAGATTGCTGAAGTAATTGGGCCAGCAGGTCTACGAAGCCAAACTGTTGTGAAGCCCTCTGCCATGTCTTCTTCGAAGTCGAATTTGAAGCCACGTCGTTCATAAAATGACTGGGCAGCAGAGTTCCCTTTCACAAATTCGATCCTTACATCATGGGCTGGGCCAATAGTAGTAAAGGCTACGTCCATAAGAGCAGTTCCAATACCGCGTCCGTGGGCTTCGGGCACGACATAAATTTTCCAGATCACAGGTTCGCCCTCAAACAGCCCGAAGGTTAGCGTGCCAACTGCCTGACCATCCTGAGAAGCAATGAACGTCGTGTCTTCCGTGATGGATGCGCTCACCGAGCCGTGAGACCACCATGTATTGAGGTTTTCCATGACGAAATCCGGACTGGTGAAACTCAGATAAGTAGCTGGCCATGTAACGAGTCCAATTGACCGAATGGCTTGCACATCATCAAGGTTCGCAACGCGAATTGAAAGGTCTTCCATGCCCCGAATCTACAGGAAGATCGATAGGTTATTGGGCTTTACAAAGAAACGTAAGTGCTTCTGCATGTTATTTCGCTTAAAAGCAATTGCAATGACAGTCCGATATCGTCTGCGTTGCGCGCCCGCAAGGGGAACCGCTATCGAGACAGGCTTTTCTCGAACAACAGATTATGGTCGTCGTAATATGCCTCGGTCATGCCGAGTGACCGCATTCCCAGTCGCTCACATACTCGCTGTGAGGCTGCATTGAGTGGATCAATGACGGCGATAACGCACCGAAGTCCGTTGTTTGCCGCATCCGTCATGACAGCGCTGGCCGCTTCAGTGGCATAACCTGCACCCTGGGCATCGGGGTGTAAATGCCAACCGATTTCCACTGGAGCTTCGCCTTCTACATCTACCGAGAGTGGGATGGGTTTGAGCAGGATATTCCCGAACAATCCACCAGATTCGCGAGACACAATGGCCCAGATCCCGTGAACAGGGTCGTCGATAGCACGACGACGAATGATGGATTCCACAGCTTCCGAGCGATCAGTCATCGGCTTTCCTTGAGAACCAAGAAAGCGAATAGTCTCCCACCGGGACTCAAGATCGAACAGAAAGTCAGCGTCGTCTAGCTCCCATGGCCGCATGATCAGTCGTTCACTGCTGATAGTTCGCATCCGTCAATTATCTAGTACAACGAGTCGAGTGGCTGTGAACCCAGGCCCGCGTCCCGTAAACCGGTTCGGTAGAGAAACGTCCGTAAGAGGAACCTTCACTGGGCACAATCTCCCACCCTTTTCATGGGGTTCGGTTCACTCGTGCTGAGACGAGCCCGCTGACCGGTTCGCGGTTGATGATTTCTGTGACATCGCTGATTTCCGTGATCCAGTCATGGACTTCGGGTGCCACAAGCTTGAAGAGGGCGTTCATATCGGCCAAGCGCTCCGTGACACTGGTTGAGGCACTGGCAACCGGTTCGAGGTGGGCCAGCCGATTTCTTAAACTTACTGCCGATTCGAGAAACCTGGAGACGTCCGCCCGGGCTGTGCCGCGTGGGAAACCCCGATGTAGATAGGGGGTCCAGAGCGTGCTTTCTCGGACTCTCGGCGTGATGAGGAATTGCCAGAAGCCAAATGAGAGCCTGGCAATGACCATACCGTGGGTGGCGGCCGCTCCGACGTCACGTTGGGCTTGGCGGAGTAGTTTCAGGCCGTCGTTGATTAATTTTTGCTGTCGCATGCGGACCCTTTGCGTACCGTTTTGCAGTTGCAGCCAGCCGGGCGTTGGTTGTGCTGCCCAGTCGGGAAAAGTCGGTGCCAACTGACCGTCAAGGGCATTGCGAACTGCGACTTCCACATGGGCTAGATCGCGAAGGATTGCCGAAGAGAGTTCAGAGTTCCAGGAGTAGATTTCCATGGCCAGCGAGTGATCACCTGAGGCCAACGCCAGATACTTGTCGTAGCGGTGTTGCGATAGCCATGCGATGGCCTGCCTGGGAGTGGGAACATTGGCATGTGGTAATCCTTCAGGCATAAGTAGTAGACTACAGGAGCACTACGGGATCGGTCCTCTGTTCAATGGTTCGCCATTCGAATAGGCAGCGTGGTGCATAGAAGGTATTGAAGGGCCCACGATGGTGGGCCCTTTCTTTCGTTAAGCCTCTTGTTCCGGATCTGGAACCAAAGTCCCTTTCAGTGCGTTTGCGCGTCCGTAAGAGGAACCTTCTGAGGGACGCCCTGTGCTGCCGAGCAACCTAATTCACGGTCTGGGCGGTCGTGATGTCTTTCTCGAATCTGAGCACCGGATGCCACGCCGAATCAGGGCCGAAATCAATGACTCCACGTTCGCGGTATCCGAGGTTTTCATAGTAATTACGCAGATTCTCGTTTGTTGCCACACAGTCGAGTCGAGCAATAGAGTGTCCGCTAGCGTAAAGCTTGCTCTCCGCCCATTCCAAGATCATCTGGCCGAGCTTTTGGCCGGTCAGTGAACGATGAACCATCAGGCCGTGTATGTATGCCGCGGCTGGATTGCAGTCAGGCCAAATATGTTCGTCGTTATTTGTTAATCGAACGGCAGCTACAACATCTTGCCCGTCGGTGCTGACCCACCACTCAGAGTGACGTATTTGCTCTGCAACTTGGCTAATTGAGAGTTCCCCAGGCGACCATTGTTGAATGGATTGTTCCTGCTGCCATCGCGCTAAAGAATCGCGCAGCGCAATGATTCCGCTTGCTGACGAGCAAACGGCCCGATGCAACGAGGAAGGTGTATCCATGAAACAAAGTATTGCATGTGACGGGCCGCTACAGCGCCTGCCCGATGGGGAACGCTCTACGGGACGTCAATGCACCAGAATCAACCTGCCAGACGGGGTAAGGGATATCATCGATACCGATGCTCGGACCGTGGTGAAGTCTAGCTATATTGACCAGTGGGATTCCGGGGCTTTCAGCGTGCGCCGGCTTCGGGAATGAGCGGTTTCCGTCAACAGTCCGTGGCCCCGCTCCTGGGCATGGACCGGGTCCACAAAAATTGGATCCCGTCTCGGGGTAACAACGCTGGCCGGACGGACATGTATAGGTATGAGCACCAAAGAAACGAAGCAGGACCGGGAGGCAGAGTTCTCCAGATTGTACGAACTGGCCTATACCGATGTTCTGCGGTTTATCCAACGCCGGGCCGGTCCAGACCACGCCGAGGACATCGTCCATGAGGCTTTCCTGGTCGCATGGCGGCGTTTGGACGACCTTCCGGCCAAGCCCGGCGACGCCAGGGCCTGGCTGTTTGCAACCGCGCGCAACTGCCTGCTTAACAATCAACGCGGACAAGTGCGCCAAGGAGCGCTGGCGGTCAGGGTCGCGGCCCAGACACCGACCTTCACTGACGCCGAAGCCGACCTGACGCACCAACGCATCGACCTGGCCGCGGCCTGGCGACGATTGCGCCCCGAAGACCAGGAAGTCCTGGCCCTGGCGATTTGGGAAGACCTTCCCTCGTCACAGGCGGGCCAGGTCCTCGGGATTTCATCGGCGGCCTACCGCATCCGGCTTCATCGTGCGCGCAAATCGTTGCGACACGAACTCGATTCCGCCCCCTTCCCGGCGCCCCTTGCCGGATCTCTCATGACGGAGTGACTGACATGGACAAGAAAAAGTACGTGGAACTAGACGCATTTCGACCCCTCGATTCTGCTCCCCAAGGCGAACTTGACGAGACCGGACAGATCAGGGCGAACGCAAGGCTGCAGCAAATTCTCGCCAGCGATCCGGACAACGGAAATACCGCGAACGGTGCTATCAGCAAACGCCGATCCAGACCTGTACGTCGGATAGCGGCCCCTATTGCTCTGGCCGCGGTGGCTGCCATCACCGCATCGGTGGTGCTCCTGCCGGGGGCGGGAAGCAAAGATGCGGCGTATGCGTCATGGAATGCTGTGCCGGGTTCCATCAGTAGCCCCGATAGGGCCGTGGCCGATGCGGCCTGCCGTGGCAGTCTGGATCTGGCGTCCCCCCAGTTGGATCTTGCCGAGCGACGGGGTGATTGGGTGGTGTTGCTTTACACCGCTTCCGAACACATGGCAGGTATGTGTCTAGCCCATCTGCCTGCCGGAGCGCAAAAGGCCGACAACATTGATTTCAGCAGGGGAGGCGGCGATCAAGGGTTCCTCCCGGTTGCAGGGGAATTCACCCAGGGAAACATCGCCGAATTTCGCGGTGGCAATATATTCGGGTTCGGTGATCGTCCCGAAATTGCACTCACCCACGGGAACGTTGGTGAGGATGTGGTAGCCGTAACGATCACGACCCCGGACGGCCAATTGGTCGAAGCCACCGTTCAGGACGGCAGATACGCTGCTTGGTGGCCGGGCAAGGACCTCGGTGACGAATTGGAGGGTAATGGGGGACCTGCTACAGATATCTCCTACACAATCACTCTGAACGACCAGACAGTCATCGAAAACGCGACCCCAAGGATGCCGTCCTAGAGTCACCGGTGACAGCGCGGGCGCGACGAGCTATCCGGCATAATTCCGGAAGCCTCGTCGCGCCCGCGACCTTTAACCGTGCTTCGCTCGGGGCATCAGAAAGATGCGTCTCATAGCCACAGGGACAGTCGTTTCGTCCCAATAGGGGTTTGTCCGGAATGGCATTTGAGAACGTCCCGTAAGAGGAACGCTCTGCGGGACATAGGACCGGCTTATCAGCCCAGTTCCCCTGCCTACGCTCATGCTTCTAGCCAGATCAACAAAATCTCCTGCCGAAGCTTGATACGCAATCGTCCGGTACCCGTTCCATCCAAGTTCTCAAGACGAGGTATCGACCCGTTTAGGGCCTGACCGCAGCACCAGTTACCGCTCTAAACATGCCTTCGTTCGTCGGCCGCTTGTCTCGGACACGGAAGAAACATCACTGCTCTATGGAGTTCGAAGTACCCTCACCGGATCGGCGTTAGCAGCATATGCAGCCGGCACCAAAGAACTAGCTCCAGCAGAAATCAACGCAAGAATCACTATGCCAAGACAGAAAGCGAACGGCGGTACAGAACCTGTTGAAACGGCAATTCCAACGCCGCCTAACATTCCCACCAACGCACCCGCCACCGCTGGAATCAGCGTCCTGATGAGCATGAGCGTGACAATATCACTTCTCGTCGCACCAAGAGCACGCCTACGGCCCAGGTCTTTTCGGCGGACAAGGATATCGGCAAAGACAACCACCGCGACGAGCAACGACCCAATGCCCAACGCACCATATAGCAATGACTTACCAAAAGATCCCAAGTCCCCGACGATCTCATCATGAAGCTGAGCCAACTGCAGTGGCGAACGCACAGAGATAGCTTCAGGATCAGCAAGCTGCCCGAATAAACCCAACACCGATCGCTGAGCCACCGCAGCTTGGCTGGCATCATCCAAGATCAGATGCAGGTTCGTTGCGCTGCTTCCCGAAGGAGCTCCGTAAATCACTCCTTGGCCCAAATCAGTGAATGGATCACGAGGGGTATACGATCCGACAATCGCGAAGTCCACAGGAATGTCAGCATCGGCAATTCGAACCGCACCCACCGGGTATTGCATCCCCAGCTTGCGTAGAGCTTCGGTAGAAACCAGGGCTTCTCCCGGACCGGGATAGCGTCCCGCTTCCAATTGTGCGACCGAACCTATATCTCCGATAACCGCCCACGCCGGGACCGGCGTTGCACCTTCCCCGATCACCAGATTCTTGACGTCCGTTGGCGAGCCAAGGCCCACGGAGCGTTCAATCACTGAGAAATTGGAGGCCATCGAAATGAGCGATTCGCTGATCAGACCGTCGGCTTTCTTATCGGTCACCACCAGCTGTCTGGCGCCGGACGAATCAATACGCTGCGCAACTTGTTCTTCAGCAGCCGCGGTACGGCCGACAGTAGAAATAGTCATGATGCACATGGCAGCAGTAATCAAGCAAACCAGCGCCGAGGGAACCTTGCTAGCCCAGGCAGTAGCTAGTGCTTCACGGAGCAACATTTTCAATGTCATAGCGCCAGCACTTCATCTGCGCGACTAATGACATAAGGATCGTGAGTCGCAATCACTACAGTGCGCTGCTGGGTTCCGGCATCCTTCGAAAGGATATCCAAGACACTGGCGGCGTTCGCCGGGTCGAGGTTTCCAGTCGGTTCATCGGCCAGAATCACCGCAGGATTATTAATCAGTGCCCGCGCAACAGCGACTCTCTGTGCTTGTCCACCAGAAATCTGACCAGGCTTGTGATCACTACGCGCGGCAACACCAAGTTCCTCCAGCAACTGCTCTGCCCGGGCCATTGCGATCTTCCGGTCCACACCGGCATAGAGCGTCGGCTCAATAACAGAATCGATAATGGTCCGCGAAGGATCCAGTGAAGAGTCTTGAAAGACGAACCCCAGCTGATCAGCCCTAACCTTTGACCGAACAGCATCAGGAGCAGAGGACTGAGGCTGATCGTGGAGAAAGACTTCCCCACGGCTTGGTGTGAGCATCAACCCCAGCACGTAGAGGAGGGTGGATTTCCCACGCCCCGAAGGACCGGTGAGTGCAGTGACTTTTCCCGGGGCGAATTGAAAGCTCAGACCATCAAAAAGTTCCTCAGAGTCCTTGGTGTATTTGAACCCCAAATCACGGACGCTGAGGATGCTCACTTCGCCTCGCTGTTAGCTGCAAGGACCTGAACAGAGGTTCCTTCTTCCAGGCCTTTGACGATGACAATGCCCTGTCCGCTGGCAACCACGTCAACTGGGACTGGCCCGTTTTCGGTCACTACTTCTGTCCCGCCTGAGGCAGTGGTGGTAACCGCCGCGGAAGGAATACCAATACCCTTGGTTTCGGGGACGACAATCACCTTGGAGCGAAGCGTGACGTTGCTGCCAGCAGGCAGTTTGTCGCATTCCTTGTCGCACACGGCCTCACCAGAGGGCCCAGCCAAAGTATGGATGACGTTGCCTGATTCATCGGTGGTCGTTTGGGCAATCTGAGCTTCCCAGGTCAGATCGCCATGGTTCACCTCTATGACGGAATCCTGAGGAATCAACGCAGCTTGTTCACCGGTCAAAGACATCGTGAAGGTACGCTCCCCGCTAGGGGCAAGAACCGCGTCTTCATCTCCAGCTAGGTTCTTTCCCGGACGGATCGCTTCGCCTACATCCACCTGGCCGGGCAAGGAGCTGACCGCAACCATGCGTCCTAGCGCAATACGGCCATCTGCCTTTTGCTTAGTCGCAATTTGCCACCGCTTGATCGCTAAAGTTGTGGCAGCATCAAAGCGGGTGTCAGGGGTGCCGGTGAAATATTCCTGGTCCTTGAGGAACCTTTCAACCTGCTTCACATTCTCGCCAGAGGCCTTAGGCCCGATGTCTTGGTACAAGGGTGTCTGACCAGAGATCACGTAAACATCGGATCCGGCGACGGAGTAAATGACGTCTCCTGGCTTTTTCTTCCCTGCCGAGACCGCGGACACGACGCCGGGCAATTGGTTGCTCGCAACCACTTGGACCGGCTGTTTCACTACGGTAGACAGATTCAGTGATGAACCAATGGCTGATGCTTCGGCCTTGGCCCAAACACTTTGTTCGCTTTCCTGCATCGCCTCTCCTTGGCCCACTACTGTTGCGTTGATTGCCCATCCGGCTGCACCTGCAGCAACCGCAATCGCCGCAGCGGCGGAGAGGAATTTTGGCTTCATCCAGCTGGAAGTGTCAGCGCTTCTAGTTCCCATACAGAATCTCCGAAGATGGTGACGGTGGGCATTTCTGATTCATTTCGGCGGTATTGACAGTTTCCAAGTTCATCGCATCATATGGTGTCCATGGTGCCGAGC
>NZ_JBQSYL010000056.1:0-9259 GCF_052379245.1 Glutamicibacter sp. AOP12-B1-11
TTAACTCGGTCGGCCGTACAAACCTTGTGGATTCTCGGGCCGACCTAGTTAATTTTGCAGACACCAAGAGGTGTCGTGGGAAGGCTAGAGTACCGAAGCCGGGTCCCATGCAGAAGACCGGGCCGAATCGATCGTAGCCTGGCCCAGGACACGGGTTTCCTGGTAAACGACCATGGTCTGGCCCGGTGCGACGCCGCGCATCCCCTCGGGAAGCTGAACGACCAAAACCTCGGACCCGTCGGCACGCTCCATGCGCGCCTTGGCGGTCACCGGATCGCCATGGGCACGAACCTGCACCATGCAATCGAATTCTTCGCCGGCGAGCACCGCCGGGATCGGCACTCCGGCCCAGGAGATCCGGATGCCGCGCAGCTCATCGACCGCAAGCAAAGCCTCGGGCCCGACGATCACCTTGTTGTCCTTCGGGCGGATTTCCAGCACGAAGCGCGGCTTGCCGTCGGATGCCGGCCGTCCCAAGCGCAGGCCCTTGCGTTGGCCCACGGTGAATGCCTGCGCACCTTCGTGCTCGCCGAGCTGGTTTCCGTCTTGATCGACGATGTCGCCCGGCTTCATTTCGATACGCTCGGCCAGCCAGCCGCGCGTATCCCCGTCGGGGATGAAGCAGATGTCGTAGCTGTCGGGTTTATTGGCCACGGTGAGCCCGCGGGCTTCCGCCTCGGCGCGCACCTCGGCCTTGGAAGGGGTCTCCGCCAGCGGGAACATGCAGTGCTCGAGCTGCTGGTGGGTGAGCACGCCGAGCACGTAGGACTGGTCCTTGGCCCAGTCCGCCGCGCGGTGCAATTCCGGGTTGCCCGATTCGTCACGCAATACCTTGGCGTAGTGGCCGGTGCAGACCGCGTCGAAGCCCAGCGCCAGTGCCTTCTCCAGCAATGCCGCGAATTTGATCTTCTCGTTGCAGCGCATGCACGGGTTCGGGGTGCGTCCGGCCTCATACTCGTCGACGAAATCCTGGACCACATCCTCGGCGAACCGATCGGAGAAATCCCAAACGTAGTAGGGGATGCCCAGTTTGTCGCAGGCGCGCCATGCGTCGTTGGAGTCCTCCACCGTGCAACAGCCGCGCGAACCGGTGCGCAGGGTCCCGGGCATGCGAGAGAGCGCCAGGTGGACTCCGACTACGTCGTGCCCGGCTTCGACCGCACGTGCTGCGGCGACTGCCGAATCGACGCCGCCGGACATCGCTGCTAGTACCTTCATCGTGTAAAACCCGTCCCTGCTGTGTGAATGCTGCTTTCGTCTGCCGCCATACCGGCTTTCTTTGCCCGTTGATAGGCTTCGGGCAGCGCCTCTAAAAGTTTGTCAACGTCCTCACGCATGGATGTATGCCCCAATGTGAAGCGTTGCACACTTCGTGCGCTTCGTGCATCCCTGCCCATGGCCACCAGCACGTGCGAGGGTTGCGGCACGCCCGCGGTACAGGCAGAACCGGTGGAGGATGCAATCCCAAACATGTCCAAGAGGAACAATAAGGAGTCCCCCTCGCATTCTGGGAAGGTGAAATGCAGGTTTCCCGGTAGCCGTTTGCCCTCGTTCAGCGCATCGCGTGGACCGTTGAGCACCGCTTCGGGGATGCTTTGCGCGATCCGCTGCACCGCATAGTCGCGAAGTTCACTGAGTCGTTTGCTCTCGGCATCCAAATTGGCTTGGACCGCGGTTGCCGCCGCCGCAAACCCTGCCGCCGACGCCGCGTTCAAGGTGCCAGAGCGGAGTTTGCGTTCATGGCCGCCACCGTGCTGGACGGGCATCAGGACAATGTCGCGGCGTACCAGCAAGCCACCGATTCCTACCGGGCCGCCGACCTTATGGGCGCTGATGGCCATGGTTGCCAGACCGCTCGCCGCAAAATCCGTAGGGACGGTGCCAAAGGCCTGTACCGCGTCCGAATGCACCGGAATCTGGTACTTAGCGGCCAGGGCCACGAAAGCGGAGATCGGTTCAATGGTGCCTACCTCGTTGTTTGCCCACATGAGGGTGCCCAACGCGATCCGCTCGTGGTTCGCCTCGATGAGCTCTTCGGCTGCCTGCAGATCCAGCACGCCGTCGGCGTCGACCGGCATCCATAGAAGCGTCGCGTTTTCGTGGGTTTCGAGCCAGGCCACGGTGTCCAGCACCGCATGGTGTTCAATTCCAGCCACCAAAATGCTGCGAGCTTCCGGGTTCTTCTCTGTCCGATTCCAGAACAGGCCCTTGAGCGCCAAGTTATCGGATTCGGTTCCGCCGGAGGTAAAGATCACTTCGGTTGGATGAGCCGCTGCCACCCCGGCGATCTTCGTGCGTGCCTCGTCGATCACGCGGTTGGCGCGGCGACCGGCACCGTGCAACGAGGAGGGGTTGCCGGTGTGGGCGAATTGCTCGGTCATGGCCGACAACGCCGCCGGGTTGAGGTCGGTAGTTGCCGCGTGATCGAGGTATACGGCGGAATTAGTCATCGTCTTAATGGTACGAGCTTTCCCTGCCTAGTTTGAATGGCCAATACGTGTGAATTGCCCGACTTCAATGGCTTCCAGCAACGGATCGCGCAAAATTGCCTCGATAAGCTCGGCCGAGCCACCGATCAGCGTGCAGTCATCATAAGGTTCGGTAGACAGCATCCAGCTGCGGTCTTCGGGAAAAGCCAAGGCCGGGCGTTGACGCTGCGGACCTTCGACCGTCGTCGCCCAAAGCGGCTGCGCCAAAAATTCGCCATCCACTTCGAAGAGCCGGTAGTTTCGGTAACCGCCGCCTAGTTCAAGCGCCGGCGTCGTGAGCACCTCCGGTGCGAAGGCAGGACGTTGCGCCTCGGCGAGCGCGGCGGCGTGAGCGGCCTGGTTTTCTTCGTCGCTGAGCTCCGGATCGGGTTCGTTCTCGATCTGGATGCGTTCGCCACCTTCAATGAAGGCATAGCCTCCCCAAAGGCCGACCACGAACTTTTCCTGCTCAGTTGCCGCGCGGAGCTGCTTCACCAGCGCCTGCCACTGCTCTACAGGCAACTCGTCTACCGGCAGGTCGGTCTCTTCCCAGGCATCCTCGGCTGCCGGGTTGCCCTGGGCATCCCAGCCGGCGACAGTTTCGAAGAGATCTGCTGCGGTGAGGATATGGCCGCGGCTGCTAGCCACGGTCCCCCACTTCACCGGCTGGTCAAACTCGTCATAGGCCGGATGCAAGATCCGCGCGTAGCGTTCGTAACCCACGGGCACTTGCGCGACTACCGTCAGCTGGTCGGCGGTGGCGCAGGAATCAATGATCCATTGGCCCTGGGTGGCTGAGACATGGGAGAACTGCATAGTACAAGCCTAACCAGCATCCAGACATATCCCGCATCAGGTCGCGAGCGGGTGATATGAATGAACAAAGCAATGCGCAGCGGCACGACCGCGAATCAAGGGAGACCAGGTCGATGTTTTTACCCGAGTTGCAGGTTCCGATTCACCACTTTTCGCGTCGGAGCATAGATTTCTCGCGGACCATCGCGGTGATGGCAGTGATCAACCGCACCCCGGATTCTTTCTATGATGCCGGGTCCACCTTCGGTTTGGACGAAGCAGTCTCCTCGGCGATGCGTGCGGTGCAGGCCGGAGCGGACTGGATTGATATCGGCGGCGTACCGTTTTCGCCCGGCCCGGAGCTCCCCTGGGAGGAAGAAGCCGCACGTGTGGTTCCGGTGATCGAAGCGGTACGCAAACAAAGTGATGTGGTGATTTCCGCCGACACGTTCCTCCCGGAAGTTGCCCAAGCCGCGATCAATGCCGGAGCGGATGTCATCAACGACACCACCGGGCTGGCCTACCCCGAGATGGCTCAAGTTGTTGCCCGAAACAATGTGCATCTGGTGCTGACTCATTCGTTGGCGAAACCACGCACCGTCTATCCCCGCCCGCAGTACCAGAATGTGGTTACCGAAGTGCGCGACTATCTGGCGCAAAAGGTCCAGCTGGCACTGGACTCAGGAATCCACGCGTCAAAGATCATCATTGATCCGGGGCACGACCTGAATAAGAACACCCGGCACACCCTGGATCTGACCGCGAATTTTGAGGCCATCGCCGCGTTGGGATACCCGGCCCTCGCGGCGGTATCCAATAAGGATTTCATCGGTGAAACCTTGGACCTGCCCAAACCCGAACGTCTCATCGGTTCCATGGTGGCGGCAACCATGTGCGTGATGGGTGGGGCGCGGATCATCCGGATGCACAATATCGCCGAATCCGTGCAAACCGTCCGGTTGATAGAAGCGGCACAGGGGTGGCGGGACCCTGCCTACCAGATCCACAACATGGGCGAGGTCAATCCCCCTGCCCATCCCGAACGTGAAGCCAGCCGATAGGACCCGAGCCATGCGTGAACTGCTACCCAGCAATATGCCGGAGGTTGGCGATACCTACCTTTTGGAGCGTTACGCCGCGTCGCAACGTCCCTTTGTGCGCTTCAATTTCGTTTCCAGCATCGACGGTAGCGCCCAGCGCGATGGGCTGTCCGGCGGGTTGGGCAGCGCGGGCGATCGGCGGATCTTTAGTTTGTTGCGACGCTTGGCAGATGTCATCCTGGTCGGTGCCGGCACCGTCCGCGCCGAAGGGTACGCGGGGGCGCTGATCGGTGATGAGGACATTTCCTGGCGTGAAGCCCGGGGCTTGTCCGCGCAACCGGTCCTGGCGATCGTTTCGCACGGGCTGCATCTGGAGCCCGATGACGAGGTGTTCACGCTAAGCCCCGTCCCGGTGCTGGTCTTCACCAGCGTTCAAGTCACCGAGGAGCACCACAGTCGCTTCGCTTCGCATGTCGAATTGGTTGAAGTTGCCGAAGCAGACCGGGGTTGTGACCCGCAGGAAATCGTTGCTGATCTGCTATCCAGAGGGCTGGGTTTCATTCATGCCGAGGGTGGCCCGCATTTGCTTGGCCAATTCATCGCCGCCGATCGTCTCGACTCGATGTGCGTGAGCTATTCGCCGATGCTGTTGGCGGGGTCTGGGCAGCGCATAGCGCACGGTCCACGGCAGGCGGCCCTTGCGATGAAAATCCATTCGCTGTTCGAGGAGGAATCTATGCTCTTTTGCGATTATCGGCGCCCGGAATAAGCGTCAGCGCCCCGTCGAGCACGGTCAGCTCAAAATCACCCTGTCCAATAAGCTCCCCGTCCGCATAACTTTCCTGCCTGGTTCGCACAACTACATGTGCACTCCTGCTGGACAGTTGGTGCCGGTGAATCTTTCCGCGCAGAATATGACCTACAAAAGGCAGCACCGGTAGCAATAGCGGGCCCTTCACCAGCACGATATCGGCCAATCCATCTGCGTAGTCCGCGTGCGGGAAAAGCTTAATCCCACCGCCAAGCGACTTGATATTCGCAATACTTGCCGCGAAGACCGACCCCTTGTAGTCAAGTTCCTGAGCCTGAATTTCGGTGGGGTACGCGCGAAGTGTGGGGAGGCACAGCAGCAGTCCGAGAATATAGCGCAGCGCGCCTAGGCGGCGTGGCAAACCATTGGCTCGCCGGTTAACCTGTCCTTCGAATCCCCACGACACCGCGCCCACGGCAAGCGTAGTTCGTGGCAGGTCATTGGCAAATCGCAGCTGGAGCAAATCGATCGGGGTCCCTGCTGCCCCTCCGGCCAGAAAGCTAACCACCTGTTGGATCGTTTCTTCCGCCGATCGTGCGCCGTACATTCGCCAGGTGTCGTTGCCGCTGCCTGCCGGAATGATCCCCATTGGAATGTTCTTCCCTGCAAGATACTGGATGGTGTGGTGTATTAGTCCGTCTCCGCCGATGACTACTACGGCATCGGCTGTTGCCAAGGCTTTTCCGAATTCTCGCCCTTGGAGATGTGCGGTATTCAACCTGTCTGATTGAATACCGTGAGCCTCGAGCCGGGCTTCCAGCTCTTCGACCCGTCGCATTGCCAAACCCTTGCCCGAGCTCGGATGGAAGACTATGCGAATGTGCTGATATTTCACGGAGGGCACCATACGGATAGAGAATACCCAGCAAACGCTCGGGTTTGAAAAGCCAACTCCCAATCATGGAAGGTAAAATGTTCTAATTGGCACTTGATCGCGCGGCACCGGCCGTGGGGAATTGCCTTAACCGAGAGGATTCGTCCGTATCATGAGTTCGCCAAGTCCCTACGAAATTCTTGGCGTTCCCCGGACGGCAACTTTCGAAGAGATCAAGGTTGCGTATCGGAAGGCTGCTCGCGCGTCACACCCGGATCTGGGTGGTAGCGCCGACGAGTTCAAAGACGTCCAACAGGCATTTCAGACGCTGTCGGATGGTCGAAGCCGTTCAAGCTTTGATAGGTCTTTCCAGTCCCCCGGCCAAGCACCACGCGCCGGAACCTCCGCCCGCCAGTACGATGAAAAGCTGCGCACCTCACCGCAACAGCCCAAGGCCCAGCTAGCTACCGAATATGTCCCTCGTCTCGATGACGACTCCTTTGGTTTGCTGGATAGGGCCCACTCGATTCAACGAAGCCACGGTGAGCCACGAAAGCGCGGGCTGTTCAATTCCCGTTCCAGGCTTACCCGAGAAGCACAGACGATCAGCATGCTCAGCAAAAACGTGCTCAACGTGCTGCCTGCGGCCCGGCTGGTCAATGGCTTGCAGGCACCCGGCGGCGGGCACTATGACCATGTGTTGACCGCCGGATATCGTATGGCGATCGTCAACACGATGACGCTTCCCGAGGGCTATTACGCATTTGATGGGAACGTATTGCGTCATGGAAATAAAATGACGCAGCCCCCGGCCTTGAACATCACCGGGATGCAACGCGCATTCATGCAGATGAATGTCGTCGCTTTCACGTTGGTCCTTTCGAGCCAGGGCAATCCCCACGAGCCGGTCATCGAATATCACCGCAGGGCCGATCCGGCGCTGGCCTCCACGCCCAACGTGCTCAATGCCGCAGGACTCATCCGCGAACTGAAACTCTTCCTCGGATCAGGCCCTTCCCCGAATATTGTTGACCGTTCGGTACTGTCCCGAGTCTTAGGCGGAATGTACTGATTACCAGTTTTACTGCTCCAAGAGCTTAAACTGTTAAATGTGTTCCGTATTCTTTTCAATGCTCCCGAAATTCCCGGCAACTCCGGGAATGCCATCCGCCTAGCCGCAATCACCGGTGCCGAACTTCATTTAGTGAAGCCCTTGGGCTTCAACTTTGAAGACGCCAACCTGCGTCGTGCGGGGTTGGACTACCACGATCTAGCGGTGGTCACCGTACACGAAAACCTCGAAGAAGCCCTCGCGTCGTTGGGCGAGGGTCGTGTTTTTGCGTTCAGTTCCGATGGCGACACGCTGTACACCGAGGTGGGCTATGTCCCAAGTGACATTCTCATGTTCGGTAAGGAATCGGTGGGGCTTAGCGCCGCAGATAAAGCCCACGAACGGGTGACCGATCTGGTCCGATTGCCGATGTTGCCGGGGCGCCGATCGCTGAACCTTGCCAATGCCGCTTCCGTTGTCGCCTTTGAGGCTTGGCGGCAGAACGGTTTTGCAGGAGCCTAAAATACCAGCCCAATCGGGCCAAGTACACAGCTTTACCCAATCTTTATAAAGTAAGCTTTTGAGTATGTTCGCGCAGGCGTGCATTCCGACAAAACCGACGACTTCTCGGGAGATTCCAAAACAATGAACGGTAGCCCTTCGCAGCACCGCGACGAGCCTCAGGACGAAAATCTGGGTCTGGACCTAGTCAGTCAAGTGGCCCACAGCTCTCGTGCGGAACGGAGCGCACGGCCAAAACGCTGGATCTTCGCAGTGATTGGTTTGGTAATCGTGGTCGTCTTGGCCCTCGTGACCTTTTCCTTGCTCAATAGCGAGACGAAATCTTCTAAAGCCGCAAAGGCCGATGATGTGCTCACAGAGGTAGTTGAACTCAATAGCGGCGGTCAGGCGACCATCAGTACCTCCAAGCAGGAGAATGCGCTAGGCGTCGAACTGACTGCTCTGCCACCACTTGATGATTCTGAACAGTACGTTGTTTGGGCCGTGCATGAAGAAGGCGGCATCAGCGTAGTGAGCAAGACCTCGGGAGAAGACGCCAAGGGCGGGCTCTCCCCCATCGACGATGTTCTCGCGGTACATATCACCGTGGAAGGTTCAGAGATACCCGCCTCGCCGTCGGAAGACACCGAGGCCTCGGTGGACCTGCCGCTAGGCCAATCGGAAGATCCCAAAGCCTAACCAGCTAGCGATGGGTTATCTGTCGATAAGTTAGCATTCATCTGACGTATACGGTGCGGTTCCCCAAAGCGGGAACCGCGCCGAATTACTTTAACCCGTAGTTAAGTCAGAATCCTGCGATCGTGTCATCGGCGTTCACGGCCACGAGGTGGAAGCCTTCAGCCAGCTCATCGGAAGGCATATTCGCGCGTACGCCATTCGCTTGGCACTGCTCGAGCACAAATTTCTCCATCGCCCCGACGTCGGGGTGCTGGGTGAAATGGGCTCGCAAAGCATCCATCTTCTGCGCAAAGAACTCGGTGATGTTCACAAAGCCGTTTTCGCGTTCCTTGGGGGCTCCATATAACCAAAGCCAAGGTAGTTTGTAGGCTTCCAGTCCTTCTTCCGCGAGCAGCTCCGGGTAGGCGAACGGGTTTTCGACTGCCGGGTAGATAGCCCGGGTTACCGCTTCGCCGCAGGCAAGGTGGTCCGGGTGTGAGCGCTGAATGCGGTCCCAGTTTCGTTCGGTGTGCATGGCCATAACTATTTGCGGGCGCACCTGGCGGATCAGTCGAACCACCTGACGCATGACGTCGTGGCTTGGCTCTAGATAGCCGTCACGCTCTCCCATGAAATGCACGGTGCTGACACCAACTCGGGCTGCCGCAACGCGTTGCTCTTCGTGGCGCAAGCGAACCGTCTCGGCAGGATCACGGTCGTCAAAACCTCCAGCGTCGCCATCGGTCATGATGCAGTATTGCACCTCTATCCCCGCGGCGGTCATTGCGGCTACGGTTCCGGCTGCGCCGAAATCCAAATCGTCGGGGTGCGCTGCAAAAGCCAGCACCCGCTGGGTAGCTGAGTTAATGAATTTGTTCGGATCAATCATGCTTAGCATCGTCAAATCTCTGTGGCTGCCGAGGGCAGGGTATTGGCAAGGCGTTTCGTGGCCCTATAGTTTTCGTTTGGAAAATTGGTCTTAGACCGCGGGCTGAAGTGTTGTTCTCTATCGTATCGAGATCCTCGGCGTACCTCGATTTTTGGGCCAAAACCAAAAGTGACGTGCCGCAGGATACAGCGGCACGGCACTTTTCTTGGATC
>NZ_JBQSYL010000057.1:0-7170 GCF_052379245.1 Glutamicibacter sp. AOP12-B1-11
CACCCCCCACCCGCGGTGCTTAATGGTTCGTCTTAGCTTTCCAGCGCCGCCGGTGCCGGCTCGCCTTCCAGCTGGCCGTTGCCGCCCTCGGCGTGGAAGACGAACTTGCGCGTCTCCGCCTCGCCTTCGACGTCCACGGTGATCTTCTGGCCGGTGACGATCTGCCCGAACAGGATTCGCTCGGAAAGCTGGTCCTCGATATCGCGCTGGATCGTGCGGCGCAGCGGGCGTGCACCCATTGCAGGATCGTAACCGCGCTCGGCGAGCAGGCTGCGTGCAGCCTGGGTCAGCTCGATGGTCATGCCGCGGTCGTCCAAGCGCTTGGACAGGCGTGCGATGAACAGATCAACGATCTCTTCGATCTCATCCTGGCTCAGCTGCGGGAAGACCACGGTGTCATCAACACGGTTCAGGAATTCCGGGCGGAAATGCTGGCGCAGCTCCTCCTGGACCTTGGCCTGCATCCGCTCGTAACCGGTCTTGGTGTCCGAGGCGGACTGGAAACCAGTCATCACGCCCTTGGAGATGTCGCGGGTACCAAGGTTGGTGGTCATGATGATGATGGTGTTCTTGAAGTCCACCACGCGACCCTGGGAGTCGGTCAGTCGGCCGTCTTCCAGAATCTGCAGCAAGGAGTTGAACAGGTCCGCGTGGGCCTTCTCCACCTCGTCGAAGAGCACGACGGCGAATGGCCGACGGCGCACCTTCTCGGTCAGCTGGCCGCCCTCTTCGTAACCGACGTAGCCCGGAGGGGCACCGAACAGTCGCGACACGGTGTGCTTCTCGGAGTACTCGGACATGTCCAAGGTGATCAGCGCGTCTTCCTCACCGAAGAGGAATTCGGCCAGCGCCTTGGCCAGCTCGGTCTTGCCCACGCCGGTCGGGCCGGCGAAGATGAACGAGCCGCCGGGGCGGTTCGGATCCTTCAGGCCTGCACGGGTACGGCGGATCGCCTGGCTGATCGACTTGATCGCCGAGTCCTGTCCGACGACACGCTTGTGCAGCTCTTCTTCCATGTTCATCAGGCGCGTGGACTCTTCCTCGGTCAGCTTCACAACCGGAATACCGGTCGAGTTAGCTAGCACCTCGGCAATAAGATCCTCGGTGACCTCGGAGATTTCATCCAGGTCGCCGTTGCGCCAGGACTTTTCCTTCTCGTTCCGGGCCTCGATGAGCTTGGACTCCTTGTCGCGCAGCGAAGCGGCACCTTCGAAGTCCTGCGCATCGATCGCAGCTTCCTTCTCCAGTCGCACGGTGGCGATTTCCTCGTCCATTTCCTTCAGCGCCGGCGGGGCGGTCATGCGCTGGATGCGCAGTCGTGCACCCGCCTCGTCGATCAGGTCAACGGCCTTATCCGGCAGGAATCGGTCCGAGATGTAGCGGTGCGCCAACGTGGCGGCAGCCTGCAGGGCACCGTCGGTGATGGACACGCGGTGGTGCGCCTCGTAGCGGTCACGCAGGCCGCGCAGGATCTGCGTGGTCAGCTCGACCGAAGGCTCCTTGACCTGAATCGGCTGGAAACGACGCTCAAGCGCCGCATCCTTCTCGATATTCTTGCGGTACTCATCCAAGGTGGTGGCGCCAACGGTCTGCAGCTCGCCGCGGGCCAGCATCGGCTTCAGGATCGAAGCCGCGTCGATTGCGCCTTCGGCGGCACCGGCACCCACCAGGGTGTGGATCTCGTCGATGAACAAGATGATGTCCCCGCGGGTGCGGATCTCCTTGAGCACCTTCTTCAGGCGTTCTTCGAAGTCACCACGGTAACGCGAGCCAGCCACCAGCGAACCGAGGTCCAGGGTGTACAGCTGCTTGTCCTTGATGGTCTCCGGCACGTCGCCACGCACGATCGCCTGGGCCAAGCCCTCGACAACCGCGGTCTTGCCGACACCAGGTTCACCGATCAAGACCGGGTTGTTCTTAGTACGGCGCGAGAGGACCTGCATAACGCGTTCCATCTCGTGCTCGCGACCGATCACCGGGTCCAGCTTGCCCTCGCGGGCGGCTGCGGTGAGGTTGCGGCCGAACTGATCCAGCACTGCCGAACCGGCAGGAGTTCCCTCCTGCTGGCCACTGGAGCTGACACCAGCCGAGGCGGTGTCCTTGCTTCCCTGGTAGCCCGAGAGCAGCTGGATGACCTGCTGGCGCACGCGACCGAGGTCGGCACCCAACTTCACCAGCACCTGGGCTGCGACGCCCTCGCCCTCGCGGATCAGGCCGAGCAGGATGTGCTCGGTTCCAATGTAGTTATGCCCCAGCTGCAACGCTTCACGCAGCGAGAGCTCCAAAACTTTTTTGGCGCGTGGAGTGAAGGGGATATGACCGGAAGGTGCCTGCTGGCCCTTTCCGATAATCTCCTGCACCTGCTCACGCACGGCACCCAACGAAATATTCAGCGATTCGAGCGCCTTGGCGGCGACCCCATCACCTTCGTGGATAAGACCGAGCAGCAGGTGCTCGGTGCCGATGTAGTTGTGGTTGAGCATGCGCGCCTCTTCTTGGGCGAGCACGACAACTCGACGGGCACGGTCGGTAAATCTCTCAAACATCTTCGGCACACTCCTTGCTTACCAATAATTCGATGCTACGCACCGCGGGGCCACAATGCGCCCTTGTTCGCCATAGGGATAACCCGCAGGGCTAGATGACGGATTATTCGATTGGCAAACCAATATCTGTCAGGCAAATTTTATCGTCAATTTATTCGTTCTATCTTCAAGCAAATGATTTTGATTGGTGCACCAAACAAAATCATCGTAATCTGCTCGTGATACAAGCAAAGGGCCGGAGTACCTTTCGATACTCCGGCCCTTTGCTGAGACTAATTCAACACCTAGTGAGTTAC
This sequence comes from Glutamicibacter sp. AOP12-B1-11, assembly GCF_052379245.1. NCBI lineage: Bacteria > Bacillati > Actinomycetota > Actinomycetes > Micrococcales > Micrococcaceae > Glutamicibacter > Glutamicibacter sp. AOP12-B1-11. The sequence goes on from NZ_JBQSYL010000057.1 coordinate 2,843, forward strand.
TTGGCGCGACCCCGGCCACCCTTGCGCATAGCAGCGTTATAGGCGTCAACAACATCAGCATTCAAGCGCCCGCGGGCGTTGACCTTAATGTTGTTTTCCTTGGCCCATGCGCGAATTGCAGGAGCCTCGCTCGCGCTGCTTTGCTTCGCCGAACGCGCAGCTTCGATATATGGCTCCAGGGCCGCACGGAATTCGTCGGCGTGCTCCGAGTTCAAGTCAATCTCGTAGTGCTGACCAGCAATACTGAACGAAATCGACTCAACCGCTTCGCTGCCATCAATGTCGTCAATCAGGGCAATCTGAACCTGACGTGCCATTATTCTTATTCCTCCATGCGTGGATTTGCTGAACTAAGTCCATAAGAACTCAAAGTTCATTGCAAAAATCAAGTATAGTCAGATTTTGCAATAAATTCGAACGCATCAAACAATTAAGAGGTAATTACTAGGATTATCCTAATTTCCGGACGTGCTGGTTTCTGAATTACCATGATGTGCGATTTTAGCTTCGGCTTCGGCCTGGGCTTTGCGCTCATTCCGATCAGCGTTTGAAATCGCCTTGATCGCGTACCAAAATATGAGCCCCAGCACGATAGTTGGAACAATTGCCTCTACATATGGCATGGGATTTATGCCTCCGGCTTGAGTAATGGGAACAGGATCGTTTCGCGAATTCCTAGGTCGGTGAAGAGCATAACCAGTCGATCGATGCCCAATCCGATACCACCCATTGGTGGGGCACCGTATTCCAGTGCGCGCAGGAAGTCTTCATCCAGTTGCATTGCCTCCGGGTCGCCACCGGCAGCCAACAACGATTGCTCGGTCAGGCGCTCACGCTGGATGACTGGGTCGATCAGCTCGGAGAACGCGGTACCGCGCTCCATGCCACCGATGATCAAGTCCCACGCTTCAATGACGCCAGGCTTTGAACGGTGTGGCCGCGCCAGCGGCTGGGCCAGTGGCGGGTAATCGCAGACGAAGGTCGGGTCGATCAGCTTCGGCTCGACGATCTCGCCGAATAATTCGATGACAAGCTTCTGCGCGCTCCACGACGGGTCGATCTTGACTTGGTGCTTTTCGGCGACGCCACGCAATACCTCGGCGTCGGTCTCTGGGGTGATCTCCACGCCCACGGCTTCGGAGAGGCCCGGGTACACGCTCAACCAGCGCCATTCGCCGTCCAGGTTGATGGTGCCGTTTGCGGTCTCGATGGTGCGACCGGCGCCGATGGCATCCGCCGCGTTGAGAATCATCTGCTGCATGCGCTCCGCCATCACGTACTGGTCTGCGTAGGCTTCGTAGCATTCAAGCATGGTAAATTCCGGCGAGTGCGTGGAGTCCACGCCCTCGTTGCGGAAGATGCGGCCGATTTCGAAGACCCTGTCCACGCCGCCAACCACTGCACGCTTGAGGTACAGCTCCAAGGCGATGCGCATGGTCATTTCCTGATCGAAGGCGTTCAGGTGCGTCTTGAATGGGCGGGCCGAGGCTCCACCGTGCACCAGCTGTAGCATCGGGGTCTCTACCTCGACGTACTCGTGGTCCTCGAGGGTGCTGCGCACCGCACGGATGATCGCCGCGCGCTTGTACACCATTTCGCGGGCTTCGTTGCGAACGATCAGATCCGCATAGCGCTGACGCACACGGGTTTCTTCATTCAGGTCTGCGTGCAGCACCGGCAACGGGCGCAGGGCCTTGGAAGCCATTTCGAAGCCATCTGCCATCACCGACAGTTCGCCGCGACGCGAAGAAATTACCTCGCCGGTCACGAATACGTGGTCACCGAGGTCGACCAGGGACTTCCACTGGGCCAGGCGCTCTTCGCCGACATTTGCCAGCGAAAGCATAACCTGCAGGCGGGTGCCGGCGCCCTTCGGGCCGCCCTCCTGCACGGTGGCGAAGCAGAGCTTGCCGGTATTGCGCATAAAGACGATACGTCCGGCAATGCCGACCTTGACGCCGGTCGCCTGATCTGGCTCGAGCTCCGGGAACTGTTCGCGGACTTGCTGCAGGCTATGAGTGCGTGCCACCCCAACCGGGAAGGCTTCCTCGCCGTTTGCCAGCAGGGCGTTGCGCTTATCGATGCGGACCTGACGCTGGTCGTTTGGATCGGTGCTATCTGCGGAATTATTTTGGGAAGTCACAATAGTCCATTCTACGTGCCATTCTTAGTCATTTGGCAGGATCATGATGCGCCTTACACGGTGATCTGCGCGCCTTAACGAATTCAAGGCGCAGAGATTGCTCCCTGCGCCTTGCCTGGTACTACCAGATGGTCACTCGATCTGCCGGATCAAGCCACATTCCATCGCCCGGCTTGGTGTCAAAGGCCTCGTGGAAGGCAGTCAGGTTCTTCGGCACCTGATTGCAGCGGAACTCGCCCGGCGCGTGCGGGTCGGTGGTCACACGCACCACTGCGGTCTCCGGCCGGATCAGCGTGCGCCAGCACTCGGCCCAGGAGTAGAAGAAGCGCTGATCGCCGGTGACACCGTTGATTATCTCGTCCTCTTCGATGCCGCGGGCGGCCAGCTCAAGCTTGTAGGCCCGGTAGGCGATGCCCAGCCCTCCGAGGTCACCAATGTTTTCCCCGAGCGTCAGTTCCCCGTTCACCTGGTGGTCCGGTGCCTCGGTGGGGCGCAAAGCGTTGTACTGGTCGACCAGCTTGCCGGTGAGCTGCTCAAAAGCCTCGCGGTCCGCCTGGGTCCACCAGTTGGTCAGCTGGCCGGTTCCGTCATACTGTGAGCCCTGGTCATCGAACCCATGGCCGATCTCGTGTCCGATGACCGCACCGATCGCCCCGAAGTTCGAGGCGACGTCACGGTCCTTGTCGAAGAATGGCAAGCGCAAAATGGCAGCTGGGAAGGCGATCTCATTGAGCAGCGGATGATAGTAGGCGTTGACGGTCTGCGGATACATGAACCAGAGTTCGCGGTCCACCCCGTCATCGATCTTCTTCAGCTCGCGCTTGAATTCGAATTCGTTCGCCGCCGCAAGGTTGGCGATGACATCCACCGGATCGGTCTCGATTGAGGAGTAATCGATCCACTCGTTCGGATAGCCGATCTTAGGCCGGAACATCGACAGCTTCTCAAGGGCCTTCTCGATGGTCTCCGCGCCCATCCACGGCAGATTCGAGATCGATATGCGGTAGGCCTCGATAAGCCGCTCAACCAGTGCGTCCATCGCGTGCTTGGCTTCTTCCGGGAAGTGCTTGGCCACATAGAGCTGACCAATATCCTCGCCTACGCCGCCTTCGGTGAAGGATACGCCGCGCTTCCAGCGTTCCTTCAGCGTTTCCACCCCACCGAGCTTGGCCGAGTAGAAAGAGAAATTCTCATTGACAAACGCACTGGACAGGTATGGTGCGAAGGAACGCAGCGCCTGAACGGTGAGCCAGTTCTTCCAGCTCTCCAGGGGTTCTGCGCTGAGCAGTCCGGAGAGCGCTTCGAAGTAGCTTGGCTGCCAAAATACTACCTCGGCAGAGTACTTCGATTCGATCCCGGCGCCCTTCAGCCAGGTGCGCAGGCCGGGGAACAACTTGAAGACTTCTTCTTCGGTCATGAGGTTATAGCGTGCCTGAGCATCACGGACCTTGACCCGATCCCAGTGATGACTAGCTATCTTGGTCTCCAACGCAGTCACGGAGGCAGCCGCCTGCGCAGGGTCGGGAATGCCGCCGAGCGCCAGCAGCCGGGTTAGGTGTTCTTCATAGTCGGAGACGGTCTGTGCGAACTGTTCTTCGCGGTAATAGGACTCATCTGGCAACCCAAGACCGCCCTGCAAGAAGGTCAACAGGTTTCGTTCCGGGTTTCCGGCGTCGTTCATTGCTCCCGAGGCAAGGAAGCCACTTATGCCCTTGCGATAGAAGGAGCCAGAAAGCTCAAGCAGGGATTCGACATCTGAAACGTTCGAAATTGCCTGCAGGTATTCAGCGACCGGATCGGCGCCGCGCTGTTCGATGACTTCTTCGTTCATGAAACTACCGTACAAATCGGCGATACGCTGTGACGGACCCGCTAGTTCTGATCCGGATTCGTGCGCTTTGACTGCATCTGTAATGATCGCGTGGACCGCGTCTTCAGCGTCGTCGCGAAGCTCCATGAAAGATCCGTATAGCCCTTGATCGCTCGGGATGGAAGCCGATTCGAACCACTTTCCGTTCGAATGACGGTAGAGGTCGTCCTGGGGGCGGATGGAATCATCACGATATTTCAGCGCATCTGTCGTCAACGAGGGGCTCCCTATATAGCGGATCTAGCAGTACCTGTTATTCACTGTATCTATTAGATCGCTAGCCCGAAGGACGTCGCTCGTATATGCGCCGAAGGC
>NZ_JBQSYL010000058.1:0-6490 GCF_052379245.1 Glutamicibacter sp. AOP12-B1-11
CGGCCATGGAATACACGTCGCCGCCGGCGCAGAAGTACCGGCCCTCGCCGGTCAACGTCAGCACCTGCACGTCGGGATCTTCCTCCGCGGCGCGCAGCGCGGCCAGGGCCTCGCGCGCCAACGCCAGATTCAGCGCATTGCCCTGCCCGGGACGCTGGAAAACTATGCGCACGATTCCCGGCCGAGTCTCCACGCGGATCGCGGTTGCTGCCTGATTCCTGGTTTCCACCGTGGTGATGGGGATGGGCTGGCTCATGCGCGCGGTCCGCCTTCGACTCCGGCACGTTCGGCCCGCAACTGGCGTTTGAGCAGCTTCCCGGATTGGTTGCGCGGCAGCTGCGCCACAAAATCCACGCGCTTGGGCACCTTGTAGTCGGCGATCCGGCTTTTCACGTGGCTGCGCACGGATTCGGCGCTCAGCTCGGCCCCTTCCTTGAGCACCACCACCGCCGTGATGGCTTCGATCCAACGCTCGTGGGCGATCCCGAGCACGGCCACCTCCGCTACCTGTTCGAGTTCGTAGATGCAGTCCTCGACCTCGCGCGGAGCGACCAGCACCCCGCCGGTGTTGATCACGTCCTTGATCCGATCCACCACCTGGATATAGCCCTGGGAATCGACGGTGACCTGGTCGCCGGAACGGAACCAGCCGTCGACAAAGGCCTGCGCCGTGGCTTCGGGCTTGTTCCAGTAGCCGCTCATCACCTGCGGGGAGCGGTATTGGATCTCGCCTGGTTCGCCAGCCTCGGCTAGCTCACCGGCGGCGTTGAGCACCCGGGCCTCGACGTAGAACACCGGACGGCCGCAGGAGGCCGGACGAGCCTCATGCTCCTCGGGGCGCAGCACCGAACACAGCGGACCCAGCTCGGATTGCCCGAAGCAGTTGTAGAAACCGATCTTCGGGTAGCGTGAGCGCAGCCGCGCCAGAACCGTCACCGGCATAATCGAGGCACCGTATTGGGCTTTGGCCAGCGAGGATAGATCACGTCTTTCCAGGTCCGGGTGGTTGCTCAGCGGCACCCACACCGTCGGGGCCAGAAACAGCGACCCGATGCCCTCGGTTTCGACCCTTTCCAGGGTCTCGGCGATATCGGGACTGGCTTGCAGCCGGATGCGTGCCCCGAGAGACAAATAGGGCAGCAGGAACACGTGCATGGCCGCGGAGTGGTACAGCGGCATCGCGATCAGCGGGCGGTCCTCGGCGGTGAAATCCAAGGCAATGATCGAGGAAACATACTGGGCCAGCAGCGCGGCGTGGGTCATCATCGCGCCCTTGGGCGCGGAGGTAGTGCCCGAGGTATACAGCAGCTGCACCAGCTCGGTCCCGGAGCCCTGCGCCGCCGGCAGCTGCGCCGCCCCGGGATCCAGCGCGGTGTCCAAGATCGCGGGCTCCCCGGTGCCGGCCGGCAAGAGCGTCCATACCCGTTCCACCGCCGGGGCCCGGCCTAGCGCGCGAACCTGATCGACGAGGGCGAGCCGCTGTTCGTCGGCTACCACCAGCACCGCGCCCGAATCCTCCAACAGGTAGCTGAGCTCATCGCCTTTCAACGCGAAGTTCACCGGCACATGCACCAGCCCGGCGAGGGCGCAGGCCAGGAAGAGGATCGCGTAGGCATCGGAATTCGCCGCGTAGGCGGCCACCCGGGAACCCGGCGGCAGGTTCGCCACCTGCAGCCGGCGGGCCACGCGCCGCGCCGCGCTTTCAAGCTCGCGGTAGCTCCACTCGCGCTCTTCGAAGAGCAGGGCGCTGGCCTCGGGGTTGCGCGCGACGCTGCGGCGCAGCAGGGCGCCGATGGTGTTATGCGAATCCTTGAGGGCGGCAGACCTCGGGTTCGGCTCTTCGCTTGCTGGCAGGGAATCGTTCATGAGCGGGAATCCTTAATCGAGAAATCGTTGGCCCGGTCGGGGCTTAGAGCCGTTCGAGGATGGTGACGTTCGCCTGCCCGCCGCCTTCGCACATGGTCTGCAAACCCCAACGGGTATCGCTGCGTTCCAGCTCATGCAGCAGCGAGGTCATCAACCGGGCACCGGTGGCACCGATGGGGTGGCCGAGCGCAATGGCGCCGCCATTGACGTTGACCTTAGCCATATCCGCCTGCGTTTCCTGCTGCCAGGCGAGGACCACGGCGGCGAAGGCCTCGTTGATTTCGATGAGGTCCATGTCCGCCAAGCCCATCCCGGTGCGGGCCAGCGCGTGCCGCGTGGCGTTGATCGGTGCCGAGAGCATCATCACCGGGTCAGCGGCGCGGGCCGAGATGTGGTGGATCCGGGCACGCGGCTTCAGCCCGTAGCGCTTGACCGCGGCTTCGGAGGCGATCAGCAGCATGGCGGCGCCGTCGGACATCTGCGAGGCGCTGGCGGCGGTGTGCAGGCCGCCGTCGACAATCGGCTTCAGCGAGGCCATCTTCGCCCGGTCCGGTATGCGCGGTCCCTCATCGGCGCGCAATTCGGCCAGCGGCAGGATCTCCCGCTCAAAGTAGCCTTGCTCCTGGGCATGCAGGGCCTTTTCATGGGAAGCGACGGAAAAATCTTCGAGCTGGGCACGGGTGAGCCCCCACTTCTGGACCATCATCTCCACCCCGCGGAACTGCGAGATCTCCTGGTCCCCATAGCGCTGGGCCCACCGCGCGGAGCCGGTGTACGGGTCGGGGAAGCCGAACTGCGCGGCGGCCGTATTGGAATAGGACAGCGGAATGCTCGACATCGATTGCACGCCGCCGGCGACCACTAGATCGCTGGTGCCGCTGAGCACCGCTTGGGCCGCGTAGGACACCGCCTGCTGGCCGGAGCCGCACTGGCGCTCAACGGTGGTTCCCGGAACTTGTTCCGAGAGGCCCGCAGCCAACCACGCGCTGCGGGCGATGTCCATGGCGTTTGGTCCTACCTGGTCGATGCAGCCGAGGATGATCTCGTCATACTGCGTCGAATCGATGCCGTTGCGGCGCACCAGTTCCGCCAGCGGCGCGGCCGCGAGATCCAGCGGGTGCACGGCCGCCAGAGACTTGCCGCGGCGCCCCACCGGTGTGCGCAGCGCATCGATAATGTAGGCCTCGGCCATGGGCTCTCCTCCAAGGTTCGGCGGTTCTCGGACCGCTCATCACCGTGTTTTCAGTGGTGAAACCGCGTAATCGAATGTTCGTTGATGCTAAGACTAGGATGTCGAACTTACCTTGCGTTGTCTAGGTCACATCAGCGGTGCCGGAACAATGGCGTCCTGCCGGGGCCGGGGAAGCGGTATTGGGCGACCCGAAGGCTTGCTTCGGGACGTGGCAAGAACCCTCAGGGCGGCGCGCCAAGCGGGGAAATACTGCGATCAGCACTTGAACGCGGGGTTCAGGAAGCACTAGGTTACGAATCAGTAGGGTGCGTTGTGCACCCTGCGCAGGAGGAGTAGCAATGGATTCGCAGAGCCCCGACATGAACCAGCCGTCCTCCGCGCGCTCCTTGCGCATCCGCCCATGGACGGGCATCGAAGAAGTTCCGGAACTGCTGGACGTGTGGCGATCCTCCGTCGAAGGGCGCCTGGATTTCCTCTCGGCCGCGGATTTGACCTCCGTAGCCTCGACCTTGGAAACCGTTTATGCGCAACGTGCAGAAATTTTCGTAGCGCACCTGGGCGCGCAGGTCGTGGGTTTCATGGCCATGGACGAACGGCGTGTGGAGCTCCTATGGGTCCACCATGAGCATCGCCAACAAGGTATCGGCAGGGCCCTGGCGGCCTTTGCGCTTTCCAGCTGCGCGGAGATCGAAATGGTGCTCAACGCGCAAAACATCGCTGGGTTGGAATTTTTCCGGCGTTGCGGATTCGAATCGGAGGACCAAGCCGGTCTTGTCGGTGCCGACGCCAAAAGTCCTAGCGTGTCCCTGCGTCATGCAAGGGTCCGCGAGCGACCCGTGGAACGATAGACGCATGACAGAAAATACCCGTTCCCTGCGTGAAGTCTCCATCGAACGCCTGGCCTCGCGCCGCTACCAGGCCACCAGCACCGAGAGCGGTGCGAGCATCGAGTTCGGCCAAGGCGAAGGCCTGCTCTCCCCGGTCGAACTGCTGCTGGCCGCGATTGCCGGGTGCTCATCGATTGACGTCGATGCCGCGACGACCAGGCATGCGGAGCCCGAAAAATTCGAGGTCACCGCGACCGGCAACAAGGTCGAAGCAGGTGGCGCGAGCCAGATGGAAGACATCGATATGTCCTTCAACCTGAAGTTCCCCGATACCGTGGAAGGCCGCAAGGCAGCCGGAATGGTCCAGCGCATTGTGAAGCTCTCCCACGACAAATACTGCACGGTCTCGCGCACCGTCGAGCTGGGGTCCAAGGTCACCAGCACCATCGAGGGCACCGACTCGGTTTCCTGATCGGCCACCATTTTCGTGGGCCAGTACTAGGGATGCGTTGAATTTGACCGGCTATGCCAGCTGTTGTGCCGGCATAGCCGGGATGGTGAATTCCTGGTGCGCCCGTCCGCACGGGAAGCCGGATGCATGTAACCGGGAATTCAGACACTTGCGAGTCATCCAAAGTCAAGCCCGGAAAGTCGAACTTGTGACCGGGGTCGAAACCAAAATCTTCAAGTACAGTGGTTTCGTATCAAATCTTGTGATCTACTGATCTATCCGTTGAATTTGCACTCTTTAGGTGCGGAATTAGTTCTTCGATGTCGGTATTTGTCATCCGCTAGGGCCGCCGGTTCTCTCCTTGCCCTAGTCAGCAAAAAATCCTCGTCGTAGTGTCTAAATTATCCCCACGTTGAAGGAGCAGAGATGCAAACTCAGAACGTTCTAGGAAACATTGACTGGGCGTCGATGCTGCAAAAAGTTGCCATCGCGCTTGTTATTCTCATCATCACCTGGCTGGTGGCCAAGGTTGTCAAATGGGCTGTCGCCAAACTCGTCACCAAGATTAAGTTCCTCCAGAAGGAGGGCACCGATGGCAAGCAGATCGGTGATTCGCTAGGCAAGGTCGCGTCGCTGGTCGTTTGGCTCTTCGGCTTGATCGCTATTCTCCAGGTCTTCTCGCTGACCGAGGTGCTGACCCCGGTGCAGGACTTGCTCGCCGGAATCATGGGCTTCCTGCCTAACCTCATCGGTGCGGCCTTCATCTTCATCATTGGCTACGTGATCGCCAATGTAATCAAGCAGCTGATCCAGACCGGTCTGGGAACTGTCGATTTCAGTTCCCTCGTTCGCAAACTGACTCCCGGCGACGGCGAAGAAGTCGACCCCGAGACCTCACTGCGCACGCAGCGGACCATCGTGGATGTCATCGCAAATATCGTGTTTGCGCTGATCCTGCTGGTCGTGGCTATTTCCGCACTGCAGGTTTTGGGCATCGAGGCCATTTCGGTACCAGCGCAGGAGATGCTGCAGATCGTCCTGACCGCAATTCCACAGGTGATCATGGCCCTGATCCTTCTGGCCGTGGGCTTCCTGATCGCCAAGTTTGTTGGCAAGCTGCTTGAATCAACGCTGCGCGGTGTGGGGACCGACAGAGTTGTGGCGGGCTGGGGAGTTGTTCCCGAGGGGCAGAGCGCATCGGGAATCATCGCCACCATCGTGAAGATCGCAATTATCCTGTTCTTCGCGGTCATGGCAGCAAGCATGCTGAACTTCCCGGCAATCACCAACATCCTCAACGAGGTCTTGGAATTGGGCGGCAAGGTCATCTTCGGTGGAGTCATCATCGCCATCGGCTTCGTGCTGGCAAGTGTGATCGGTCGGTTGATGGGCGATACCACCGCCTCGAAGATCATCCGCTACACGGCCATCGCACTGTTCATCGCGATGGGCCTGAAGTACATGGGTCTGGCCGATTCGATTATCAACATGGCCTTCGGCGCCATCGTGATCGGTGCGGCCCTGGCAGCGGCTCTGGCCTTCGGCCTTGGCGGCCGCGATGCTGCGGCTCGCACACTGGAGAAAATCGACATCAGCAAGATGGACGGTCCCGACACCTCGGGCACCGCGCCAACCCGTCGGGCACCGGCGACACCGCCGACGCCTCCAAATGAGTTCTAGAACTTAGAACCAGCAAAGAGTGGGACCGGGTAACCGGTCCCACTCTTTTTCTTGTACGCCCGGCATGGGCATTTACTTGGAGGTGAAAGTCCTCTGAAGGAGAAGGTGGTTTAACTTCTAGCCGATGGCAACTGCGTCACCGTGAGGTGGAGTGGGAAGGAAGCCGGAGGCAAATCCCTGTACCGAGGGACACGAACCACATATAAGGCATATTTGTCGGGGTAAGCCAGCATGCGATGGTGAAGCCCGTTCCACCGAAACGGCAAGTGTGTAAATGTGGCGGGCGCAGGAGGAAAGTAAATGCTCTTATCCGGGGAGGTCTGTTCCAGTGCATCACCGGTTTGACTGGTGGGGCGGTTCTGGCCGTGAGGTCAGGGCTGATGGGGCAGAAGTCAGCAGAGGTCATAGTACCCACCGGAATAGTGTCTTGGATCTGATGAGGATGCCAAGATTACCTTTATTTAAGGGGTGGGG
>NZ_JBQSYL010000059.1:0-6265 GCF_052379245.1 Glutamicibacter sp. AOP12-B1-11
ACTCTGCTATCTGCTCAGCATGACAACTAAATTGAGTGCGAGATAATAGGCCATGACCACATTGCCCAAACCGACATCACTACTCGACGTAGTGAATGGTCAAGAGTCGACAGAGACTTTGAAACAGGTCCTAAGCAGAATAAGCGAATACGATGGCAATGTTAACGCCTTTGTAGATGAAGACAACCGCATGAGCAGACTGCATCGAGCCGTTATTCCTGGCAGTAATTCAAAACTCCTGCACGGCGCACTCGTTGGAGTCAAAGATATTATCCGAGTCGACGGCCTCGAAACCCGTGCTGGTTCGAGCCTTCCGCCTGACGCGCTTGCAGGACCGCAAGCCACGCTCATTAACCGTCTCCAAGACGCTGGGGCACTCGTGGCCGGCAAGACGGTGACTGCTGAATTTGCCGTCGCAGCACCTGGCCCTACTCGTAATCCTAGAGATCTAACACGCACTCCCGGCGGATCCAGTAGTGGATCGGCAGCAGCAGTCGCCGCGGGATTAGTCCCATTGGCCGTTGGCACTCAGACCGTCGGTTCGATCATTCGTCCAGCAGCCTATTGCGGTGTCGTCGGTTTCCGCCCTACCTGGGGAGCGATTCCCACCGATGGAGTTATCGCAAATTCTCCGTCCTTGGACACTATCGGTTTATTTGCCGCCGATCTCGATTCTATTGATCTTGCCGCAGGTGTGCTTTGCGACTGGGGAAACAGGAAACGAGTTAGCGAAGCACCTCCTGTTTTAGGAGTGCCCACTGCCGACTATCTCAAGTCGGCGTCTCCTGAAGGACTACGTGCATTCGAATATCACGTAGAGCTACTCCAAACAGCTGGGTATACGATCCGCAGAGCGGAACTCACACCAGATATTCGAATTCTCCACCAGAACCTCACTACGTTTCAGCGATTCGAATTAGCTCAAGTACACGCCAACTTGTGGCGAAAATACTCTGCCTTTTATCAAGATTCAACGGGTGCAGCGATCTTGGCTGGACAAAGCATTTCCCCTAGTGAATATCGGAAATCTGCGGAATGGCGTTCCTCGTTCCGCGCCCAACTCGCAAGCACAATGAGCAGTGCAGGAATTGATATTTGGGTGACACCAAGTGCGCCAGGGATTGCGCCTAAAGGCCTTTCCTCGACAGGGAATGCCGTCATGTCTGCGCCGTTTAGTTTCGCAGGATTGCCCGCGATAAATCTACCGGCTCCAAACACGTTAGGTAAGTTACCCTTTGGTCTCCAATGCGTTGCGGATGCTGGACGTGATCAGGAGCTTATCGCGAGTGCCCATGGCATTGCGTCAGCGCTAGAACTGGCTGGATAAGCCTAGTCTGATGTTGCGCCTTCCTTGGGTCGTCCGACGGAATCAGAATGCCACAGATGTTGCAGAGGGGGCGCTCTAGAGAAATCTGCATAAGGGGAAGGGCTACCGGGCTTCTTCGGCATCGAAAAAACGCTGAGCGTCATCTAAGACCGTGTCTATCCATTCAAACCGTTCGAGCTCTCGGATCTCATCCCGGGAGAACCATCCGATGTCCGAGACTTCATCGGCCTCGACAGCTGACGCATCCCCTACTAATTGACATAGGTAGACGGTCGTTACGTAGCTGACCAGATCTCCATTTGGATACTCGTTCAACAGGTTGGTGCCACCATAGCTGTCAAGCACCGAATGAATTTCAATGTCAGCACCGATTTCTTCCCAGACTTCGCGTTTCAAAGCGTCGCGTGGTCCCTCAAGGGGTTCCACGGCTCCGCCGATCAACCCCCATCGATTCCCTGCAACATGTAGTGCCAGAAGATAACGAGCATTATCGTCCCTGATTACTGCGGTTACTCCCGGCAGGACCAGCAGACGAGGCCCAATTAGTTGCCTCAACCCGGCAACATAGTCTGATACTGGCATGGCATAAGGCTACGACATGAAACCAGCGACACACAGGAACCTCCTGCGGGACACCCGCCGCCGTGTATATGGGCTGGCCTGCTTTGGTCAGTCTCAGTATCGCCGGGGCGTCCACCCGGATGGCAGCATGCCAGTTATCTTTCCCCGTTCAGAATCAGCCTCGGCTGACCAGCCTTGCGCTGCCTGTGCATCGTCGAAGGCACCCCGTGCCATGCGCAGACCAAGGTCCGGGTGGCTCATCCCAGGCGCACCACCGCGACGCGTAGAAGCCCGCGCGCTCCACGACTTATCAGCAAAACCTCCCCCGCGGAAGACTCGGTAATCGTCGTAGCGGGCCGGATCGAGTAGATCCCAGCACCATTCCCAGACGTTTCCAAGGGTGTCGTGGAGCCCGAAGGCATTGGGTAGTTTTTGACCAACTTCTTTCGGATTTTCTAGCTTGTCATTCGCTGTCCACCCAATGGCATCGAGGGGGCCATAATGTGGCCCCACGGTGCCAGCGCGGCACGCGTATTCCCATTCGGCTTCGGTGGGCAGGCGGTACCCGGAGGCGGTGGTCTGCCAACTCACTTCGCCTGCCTCGATGATGTATGCAGGGGCAAGTCCTTCATGCATTGACGCTGCATTGCAAAACTTGATGGCTTCCAACCAATTCATATCTACCAGAGGTGTTTCGGAGCCTGTTTCGCTAGTACCCATCAGTTGCGCGTACTGCGCCGTTGTGACGGAGGTGGTTCCAATCTCGAATGGTTCCAGATGGACGGTCCAACGGTATTTCCGTCGCGCATCGTGCAATTCCACTTGTCCGGCCGGTAGCGGACGAAGGTCAAAGGTAGGCATTCCATAATGCTCCCATGCCGTCCCATAAGACGGCCCTTTAAGTGAGCGCCCGCAAGGGGAACCCTCTACGGGACGCGTTGCCGTCGACTGGAATGTGACTTCTGGATTTTTAGGTCAGGCGTCGAGGGGCAGGTTTCCGAGGACTGAATCCATGGCTTTCAGGGTCTTTCCCATGGCTTCTATTTGATCTGAGATTATGGCACGTTCGCTGATCAAGCGCGCTCGGAGGATTGGTGTTTGGGACGCTGTATCGGTCATGCACGGCAAGATATCTGCAATGGTCGAGCTGCACAGCCCTGCTTGGAAAAGGTCGCGGATGAGTGCCACGCGCTCCACTGCTTCGTCCGTGTATATGCGTTGGCCGCTGCTAGATCGCGTGGAAACGAGGAGATGTTGTTCTTCGTAATAGCGAAGTGACCGTGGACTCGCTCCGGTTGCCTCGGATAATTGGCCAATTCTCATCGGTCGCTTGCCCCTCACATTGATGTCAGGTCCTAGTCTAGCGAGCATGACTACACAACAGCCTGAAACTGCCCCTGTCCTACAACTACGCGTCATCGTCGAGGCCGAAGACTTCGACGCCGCGATCGCCTTCTACCGCGACACCTTGGGCCTGCCTGAACAAGCCGCGTTTGAGGGCGATGGCGACGCAAGGGTTTCGATTCTGGACGCTGGGCGTGCCACCCTCGAAATCTCAAACCCGGCCCAGAAGCGGATGATCGACCAGGTCGAGACCGGCTCACGGCAAGGCCCCGGTATCCGGCTTGCCTTTGAGGTCACGGACGGGCACGGCGTCACCACCAAACTTGCTGAGGCAGGAGCAACCGTTATTGCCGAACCACGCGAGACGCCCTGGCGATCTCTGAACGCACGGCTAGAAGACCCCGCCGGGCAACAGATCACCGTGTTCGAGGAATTGGAAGACATCGCAACGCGCACCGACCGCGAAGGCTTTGGAACAGCAGCAAGCAGGTAACACCCCGGACTCGATTAAGTTCGGGGCGCACCCCGCAACATGGGTCGAAGTTTCAGCGGCGCGGCGGAACTATGCGTTCTGAAGCCGAAGAACCGTGTCGATCTGCACCTTTGCGCCGAGTGGAAGCGCCGCTACCTGGATCGTTGTCCGAACCGGGTACGGCGCTTCCAAATGCTTGGCATAGACGGCGTTGATGGCTGCAAAATCCTTGTAGTCCGTCAAATAGATTGTGGTGCGCAGAAGGTCCGATGTGTTCAATTCAATCTCGCCCAGCAGCGTCTCCAGGTTCTTCATCATGGCTTCGCACTGTTCAGCGACATCGTCCGAAACGAGCGTCCCGTCATCCGTACGCTGGCCGATGATTCCTGCGGTATACCCTGTGTCACCGTGTTGTACGAAATGTGAAAACGGGGCCGTGGACTGGTGAAGGTTTGGACTGAAATGGTGCTTCGCCATGGTTATTTCATTCAACTTTCAAAAGAATATGAGGGCGTTAAGAATAGTCCAACACTATATCGGGGCATCAGGAAACAATCCTGTGTGTCGATTGGCATCGAGGTTCTTAAGTGCCGACCAGATCGACCCGTAAGACGGTCCCCGAGAGGAACGCCCGTAAGAGGAACGTTCAGTGGGACACTCGGGCTCCACATATTTCACGACAAAGCGTAGAAGCACCAGGCTTCGCCGAGCAAGGGGCATGGCAACAACTTCAAGGCTATTGCACTTATCTTCTAAGCTAAGTAGATTAGCCTTATGGCATCGCGACTCGTAACGAAATACTTGCAGCTCCCAACGCAGGGGAAAATTGCCTACGACATCCAAGGCACAGGGCCGCTCATCCTGCTTGTTCCGGGAATGGGCGAACTGCGGTCTACATACCGCTTCCTAACCCCAGCGCTTGTTGCCGCCGGATATACCGTTGCCACAACGGACCTGCGGGGACACGGGGACAGCGATGCCTCGTTCCCTAGCTACGGCGACGTCGACACGGCCGAGGATATCGAGGGGTTGCTACGGAAACTGGGTGGTCCCGCCATCGTTGTCGGCAACTCGATGGCTGCAGGTGCGGCAGTAATCGTTGCGGCTGAGCACCCCGAGCTCATCAGTGGACTCGTCCTGATCGGCCCCTTCGTTCGCCAACCATCCACGAACGCCGTCGAGAACCTCCTCTTCCGGATCATGATGGTACGTCCCTGGGCACCAGCGGCTTGGAAAGCTTACCTGCCTACCCTCTACGCCGGCACCAAGCCCGCGGACTTCGCCGAATACCGCCAGGCAGCATTCAAGAGCATGAAACGACCCGGCTACAGAAGGGCCTTCTGCCTCACCACGCGCACCGACCACCTGCGGGCAGGCGAATGCCTAGCCGCGGTGGATTCGCCGACGCTTGTCCTCATGGGCGAGAAAGACCCGGACTTCAAGGACCCCACGGCCGAAGCAGACTGGATCGCGCATACACTTCACGGATCTGCCGTCATCATTCCCGATGCCGGCCACTATCCCCAATCGCAGCAACCAGGGATTACCTCGACCGCTATTATCAAGTTCCTCAGCGCGCTCAACAATCATGTCTAGGCCCGGATTGAACAGAACGATAGTCGTCGAGCGGGCGGCGCTGATTCTCGATGACCGTAGCCTTGACGGATTGAGCCTTTCCGTCCTGGCAGAGAGCCTAGGTGTGCGGACCCCATCCCTCTACAAACACATCGACGGAATGCCAGGCCTGCAACGCGACATCATGCTTCGTGCCAAAACGAGTCTGGCCCACGTCCTCGGACAATCTGCCATCGGACGCTCCCGAGACGATGCCATCAGGGCGCTGGCGCTTGCTTATCGTCGTTGGGCACTGCAACATCCCGGACAGTACCCGATGACGGTACATGCGCCCGCTTCCGGCGACGACGATGACGCTTGTGTCTCATCGTCAATCTCTGACGTCGTTTTCAACGTCCTCGAGGGCTACGGGCTCCTCGGGGACGACGCCGTGGATGCCACACGATTCCTTCGGTCCTCGCTCCATGGCTTCGTTGACCTTGAAACGCGCGGGGCATTCGAGCTTCCTGTGGACCTGGAGCGCAGCTTCGCCAGACTGACGGAGAGCGTCGTCGTGGCCCTGGACACTTGGTCTCGGTGATGCTTGTACATCAGGGGTAAGGGGTAGCGATGGAATCGCGACTACCTATCCATGGGGGAACCTTTACTGGGACACCGTGAGATCATCGTTGGTCACAGCGGCCACGCATCGACGGATCAAATCCTGATCTTCACCTTCCTGCGCGCTCGTATCTCCGCACCAGCGAGAACCATCGGAACTGACTGCAGCGAAGTGATTGAACCCCGGGCCTTGCCCGCCATGCCCAACAACAACTGGAGGTAGACCGCGCGTCATAAGTCCCAGCCCGTACCCAGCTTCCGGCGACATTGGATGATTCTGCGGAGCACCAACCAAATGGGTTTTCGACATTGCTTCAGGCAAAGCCGACCCCAGCTCGTTTCGCATGATTAACGCAATTCCACGTGCAGCTTCATCGGGTGTGGCC
>NZ_JBQSYL010000060.1:0-5688 GCF_052379245.1 Glutamicibacter sp. AOP12-B1-11
GGGACCGGCATATGGGACACTTGAATTTTCATCTCTGTCACGCAGTATTAGATCCGCGCTTCTGGCAGGATTGGGTCATGGATAACATTTTCCCAAGCATCCCCTTCCGTCCCGAATCACGCGATTGGATTCTTCGGCTTACCAATCCGATACTGAGATACCCTTGCAATAACGTCCGTTTGAAGGGGTATGAAAATGAGTATTCGCAGGATTTTCTCCGGAGCCATTTGTATCGGCTTATTGTTGCCACTCGGCGCATGTTCATCGCACACCGGGATTCGGGCGTTGGAGACACAGAGCACGCCGGCCGACGTCCTGCCTACGGGAGTTGAGCTCGACGACACTGTTGACGCGGAAAGTTCACGACTTCTGACAACCCACAAACAGGTACGATATTTTGCTGCTGCGTCCCATGATTCTTCGGTAGGTTGCATAATTGTCGTTCCACCAGGAACAGACCCTCAATGGTTTGCAGGTTGCGGCGGCATGGGAGCAGCAGACCTGATTGTCACTGCCTCGACCATGCCAAGCAACATGTCAGCTTCCTTGGTTCGAGATAACGCTGATACCCGCACTTTGGAATCCCAAGGATGGACCAGAATTCATGAGAACATCCTCATCCCCAGCGTGCAGGGAGAAACCGTCCGGTAAATGCAGGTCATCAAGGGAACTTGAGCACAAGCAGAAGGCGTTAGAAACCTTCTCCTGACGAAACTATAGATTAACGTTCGGTCTGGGATTGTTTGCCCGGTACAGCGTTCCTCATACGGAATCTGCCACATGACGCCTCTGATTTTTCGCCTGCCTCCCCAACGTCGGCTTCCCCCGCCTCCTTTAGGCTTCGATGAACGACGACGCATCCGCCGTTGATTCCCGGAGCCGGGCCAAGGCCCCACTCCACCCCAACAGCTGATCCAGCATCTGATTCGCGGTGCCCACATGGTGATCGCCGGGA
This sequence comes from Glutamicibacter sp. AOP12-B1-11, assembly GCF_052379245.1. Lineage (NCBI taxonomy): Bacteria > Bacillati > Actinomycetota > Actinomycetes > Micrococcales > Micrococcaceae > Glutamicibacter > Glutamicibacter sp. AOP12-B1-11. Next base: position 956 of record NZ_JBQSYL010000060.1, read on the forward strand.
TCCAGGATCTCCATGTCCACGAAGTCGGCGAAGAGGGACAATGCGACTTGCGCCCGCACATCGGCGAGCATCAACTCTGCGGAGATGGTCCGCAGGTGCTCAACCGCCCTGGCACCACCCAACAGGCCGTAGCCGACGAAGCCAATGGCCTTGTTGTGCCACTCGCCAAACAGGTAGTCCAAAGCATCCTTCAGGACCCCCGGAATCGAGTGGTTGTATTCGGGGGTGACGATGATGAACCCATCACAGGAGGCGACCGATTCGGACCACGCGCGAGTGTGCTCGTGTCCGTACGGTTTTCCCATGGCTGCGGGAATTGTTTCGTCCAGGTGGGGGAGGTTGTAGTCAAGCAGATCCAGCAGGATGAACTCGTGGCCCTCGCGTTGGTCTGCAATGTTTTTTATCCATTCGGCGACCACGATGGATCGACGTCCCGGGCGGGTGCTACCTACGATGATTCCAATTTTCATGGGGATTTCCTTGCTGTTGAAGTGTGGTGGTTGTCAGTGGAGTAGGTCTGCCAGGTCGCCTTTGCTGTGCATGCCCGTCAGTGTTGCCCCGGATTCCCAGAGCAGGACGGGAACCGCGGAGATCTTCTTTTCGCGGACGAAGTCGAGCGATTCACGGACATGCCGCGTGCTCTCGTCTCGGGTCAGCTCGACGCCAAGTCCCTGTGCCGTGGCTTCAAGGAATATAGGGTCGGCAATGTTCTTTCCCTCGGAAAAATGCGCCCGGAAGAGTGCCCGGACCATAGATGCACCGCGCCCGGCTTGGCTTGCATCGTAGATGGCCCGATGGGCGTCGAAGGTGTTGGAGTGGATACCGCTGGCATAGTCGAGGGTGATCCCATCCATGGCCGCGATGGCCCTCACACGCTCGTTCTCCTGATCCACGCCCGGACCAAACCGTTCACGGAGCACGCGCAGCAGCGGCTCACCGGTCGTTGTCGCGGAGGGGTCGAGCTGGTGCGGCAAGAAGCCGAGCGGGTAGGTGTCCAGGTCCCCGCCCTGGTCGGAGATCACGCTGGCCACGCGCTCGAATGCGATGTAGGACCAGGTGCAGGCGATATCAATGATGAGGGAGACCTTGGGCGTCATGAGTCCTTGGCCTTCTTTCGTGAGGTGGATTGCCGGATTTTGGAGGTAGAAATGGCGAAGACCGCACCTGCCGTCACCAGTGCGAGGACCGCCGCGGCGAGGAACGCCTGGGCGGTGCCGCCGCCGCGAATGATCATCTCGGCGATGAGGGGTGAAGCGAATTGCCCCAGGAACATGGCAGAGATCAACGCCCCAATCGCTTGGGCCCGATTCGCGGACGAGGTGCTGACCGAGATCCACGAATTGAGGTTGGGCATGACGAGCCCGACGCCGAGCGCCGAAATGCTCAGGCCTGCCACCACCTGGGCGATGGATTCGGAGGTGCCAACCGTTGCCATGCCGGCCGACATCAGCACCATGCTGAGCAACGCGACATTGCGGAATCCCAGCCGGGACACCCAGCGGTAGCCCAGGCTGGCGAGGGCCTGAACCAGGACCATCCAGCCGATCACCAACCCCGTAGTCGAGGCATCGACATCCATTGTCCCGAGGAGGAAGGGCAGTTGGGTCGGTACGACGTAGAAGACAATCTGGATCACGAACGCGAGGACCACAATTCCCGCAATGAGCCCCGTGGCCTTGGGGCTCGGTAGCGATTGGTGGGCGGTTTTGCTTGTTGGTAAGGAAGGCGGGTCGGTGACTTTCCAGGCGACGAGGACGGCGACCGGCAGCGATAAGAGGTAGACCGCGAAGGCCGCGTTCCAGCTGATGTCCGCCAGCGCACCGCCTAGGGACAGGAACACGGCTCCACCGAGCCCACTTGCTGCGGCCTGCAGGCCGAACATCCTGGATCGCCGCTCACCGGTGAACCATTCGGAAATCAATGCGGTGGAGGCCGTCATGGCACCTGCCACGGCGACACCGAGGATCGAGCGAGACACCATGAGTACCGCCAGGTCATCAATCCACAGTCCCGCCGATCCGGCGATCGCGTAGAGGATGACGGAGAGCTTGAGCACGAGGGCCCTGCTGAACCTGTCGTTGAGCCAGCCCAGCACCGGGGCGGAGATTGCTATCGACAGGGCGGTGATGGTGACGACGAGTTTGACCAGGAAGCCTGCATTCTCGACCCCTGAGAAGTGTTCGGCCATTTTGGGCAGCGCCGGGGAGATCGTTGCGCCCGCCATGACGGTGAGCATGCTTGCTGCAATGAGTGCCACCGACCCACCAATTAGGGGGCTCCGGGGCTCGTGGCTGGTCTCAACCTGGTTGCGTTCGGTCATGCTGCAATGCTAAGACTTGAACAAAGGTTGAAGTCAATTCGGGAGGTTTCACGGCGCAATGTCCACAAAATCAATGACGGTTTCGGACCTGGCCCACGCCAGCAAGGTCAATGCCTCGGCCGTGCGGTTTTACGACAAGCATGGCTTGATCACCGGTGAGCGAACCTCAGGGAACCAGCGCCGCTTTGGCGAAGAAGATGCCTGTCGGATCAAGGTGATTCGAGTGGCCCAACGGGTGGGGATGTCGGTGGTGGAAATTTCGGAGCTCTTGACCGGCTTGCCACAGGAGCCGTCCCCAACGGACTGGGCGGTCGTCGGCACCAGGCTTCGAGCCGCCGCACAGGAACGGATCGATGAGCTCAACCATGCACTCGACGATCTGACGGGGCCGGTGCAGTTGTGCGAGGTCAGCAGCGCGGTGTCATGACCCAGGCAGTTGGCTAACCCTTCAGGCCGTTCCAACTGGCACCCATGACCAATAGCTCCTGATGGTCCACGGGTGGAATACCGGGGAAGCGTTCACGAAAGTTCCCTGGCCACCACGATTTGACGGCAGGATGAGAAATCCTTTCCCAGTGAGCGTTCCTCTTGTGGCGATTCGAGCTAGGCTCATGCATAAACACGAACCGAACACCGAGACACGGAGGAACGTAATGCCTACCCATGAAGAAGCGATTCATACAGACGTGGAGAGCCTAAACAAGCTATCGGTGGCGTCCTTGATGTTGTCCGTGGTGGCACTCGTAGGCCTTTGGTTCTTAGGACTTTCAGGATTGGCAATCTTTGCCGTAGGTGCTGGGCATGTTGCATTGAACCAGATTGCGCATTCCGGTGGGAAGGGGCGCTGGCTGGCTATTTTCGCGTTGGTAATCGGGTATGGGATTGGTGTACTCGCGTTGGTCTCTGTCGCCACCGCAATTCCAGCGATAATCCAATCGTATGTAGTTTAGCGGCGCTGCCCATCTCAAGGTCGAAGGACAGGACCGAAATAACTGCTCAGTTGACCAATTAATATCGGGGACCACCGAAATAAGGTTCGGATGCCCCGTATAGGGTTCCCCTTCCGGACGCGAAATCGCTGTGCAGAGGACCTTGGACACTCAATGCAATGGACTTCGGAAAAGCCCCGGGGTACCGGGGCTTTCGAGTTTCTGATTACCTGGCCAAAATGATCCTAATCCGCATTCACAGAAGAACTATGAACTTGCTGCCTCATCTACATCTGGCAGCACTGTGAAACGGACGCACATTTCCATTCCCTAAGATTCCATTTTCTTCTGAGCTTCGGCCTTGGCAGCAGCTCTTCTCCCCAAAGGCGTCCACAACGACAGTACGGTCGCAACGATAATCGTCGTTAGTATGACGATCAGTGAAAATGTTGTACCAATATCTAGCCACGCCAGTTCGATAGGGTTGCCACCGTTGATAAAAGGCACTTCATTTTCATGCAGAGCATGGAAAACCAGCTTGACGCCGATGAAGGCCAAGATGAAGCTCAGTGCGTGCTTCAGGAAGACCAAACGGTTCATCAAACCACCGAGCAGGAAGTACAACTGACGCAGACCCATCAACGCGAAGATATTCGCGGTGAAGACGATAAACGCCGAGTTGGTCAGACCGAAGATCGCAGGAATCGAGTCCACGGCGAACAACAGGTCGGTCATGCCGATGGTAATGAAGACCATCACCATTGGAGTGAACAGCTTCTTACCGTCAACCACGGAACGCAGCTTGTTGCCGTCGTATTCCTTGGCGAATGGCATCTTGCTGGTCAGCTTCTTGATCAGACCGCTATCACTGTCTTCGTCCTCGTCGTCACTGTCCTTCAGCTGGTGCCATGCGGTCCAGAGCAAGAACGCGCCGAAGATGTAGAAGATCCAGGAGAAGTGCTCGATCATCGCAGCGCCGGCAAGAATGAAGATTGCGCGCAATACCAGTGCGATGATGATGCCGAACATCAGCACCTCTTGCTGGTACTTACGCGGCACCGCAAAGCGGGTCATGATGATGATAAAGACAAAGAGGTTGTCAATCGACAACGAGTATTCGGTAATCCAGCCGGCGTAGAATTCCTGGCCTAGCTGAGAGCCTGCCTGCCACCAGACAATGCCACCGAAAATTATTGCTAGTGCGATGTAGAAGCCAACGAAGAGGCCGGCTTCCTTCATCGATGGTTCGTGCGGCCGCTTGACCACATAGAGCAAATCAAGCAGCAAGACAACGCAGAGCGCCACCAAGGCAATGATTTCAAATTGGAGTGTTAACCCTGAAGCACCCATAGAAGAGTAGCCTTTCGTCGTAAGGGGAGGACAAAGATTCGCAAGTCTCTCCGCCGTCAAGAACTAATTCTTGTTCGGCTGCTGCGCCCGGCGAAGCTCGATGGTTCGCGTGTTGACGTTCACAGCATTTGGGA
>NZ_JBQSYL010000061.1:0-5409 GCF_052379245.1 Glutamicibacter sp. AOP12-B1-11
AGTGTTTGTTGTTTGAGAACTCAATAGTGTGCCAAGTTTATTGATACCGAATTATTTTTAATTTGGTGGATATATAACATTTGCTTGGAATGATGCACCCCCGTGTGTTGTTCCAAGTGTTTTTATTCGCCAGGACTTCATTGGCTTCGCCCTTATTTTCCGAGGGGTTGCCGATGGCTTTTTATTTTTTTATGGAGAGTTTGATCCTGGCTCAGGATGAACGCTGGCGGCGTGCTTAACACATGCAAGTCGAACGATGACCCCCAGCTTGCTGGGGTGATTAGTGGCGAACGGGTGAGTAACACGTGAGTAACCTGCCCCCGACTCTGGGATAAGCCCGGGAAACTGGGTCTAATACTGGATATGACCTTTGACCGCATGGTTTTTGGTGGAAAGATTTATCGGTTGGGGATGGACTCGCGGCCTATCAGCTTGTTGGTGAGGTAATGGCTCACCAAGGCGACGACGGGTAGCCGGCCTGAGAGGGTGACCGGCCACACTGGGACTGAGACACGGCCCAGACTCCTACGGGAGGCAGCAGTGGGGAATATTGCACAATGGGCGAAAGCCTGATGCAGCGACGCCGCGTGAGGGATGACGGCCTTCGGGTTGTAAACCTCTTTCAGTAGGGAAGAAGCGAAAGTGACGGTACCTGCAGAAGAAGCGCCGGCTAACTACGTGCCAGCAGCCGCGGTAATACGTAGGGCGCAAGCGTTATCCGGATTTATTGGGCGTAAAGAGCTCGTAGGCGGTTTGTCGCGTCTGCCGTGAAAGTCCGAGGCTCAACCTCGGATCTGCGGTGGGTACGGGCAGACTAGAGTGATGTAGGGGAGACTGGAATTCCTGGTGTAGCGGTGAAATGCGCAGATATCAGGAGGAACACCGATGGCGAAGGCAGGTCTCTGGGCATCTACTGACGCTGAGGAGCGAAAGCATGGGGAGCGAACAGGATTAGATACCCTGGTAGTCCATGCCGTAAACGTTGGGCACTAGGTGTGGGGGACATTCCACGTTTTCCGCGCCGTAGCTAACGCATTAAGTGCCCCGCCTGGGGAGTACGGCCGCAAGGCTAAAACTCAAAGGAATTGACGGGGGCCCGCACAAGCGGCGGAGCATGCGGATTAATTCGATGCAACGCGAAGAACCTTACCAAGGCTTGACATGTTCCAGACCGCCTCAGAGATGGGGTTTCCCTTCGGGGCTGGTTCACAGGTGGTGCATGGTTGTCGTCAGCTCGTGTCGTGAGATGTTGGGTTAAGTCCCGCAACGAGCGCAACCCTCGTTCCATGTTGCCAGCACGTAAAGGTGGGGACTCATGGGAGACTGCCGGGGTCAACTCGGAGGAAGGTGGGGATGACGTCAAATCATCATGCCCCTTATGTCTTGGGCTTCACGCATGCTACAATGGCCGGTACAATGGGTTGCGATACTGTGAGGTGGAGCTAATCCCTAAAAGCCGGTCTCAGTTCGGATTGGGGTCTGCAACTCGACCCCATGAAGTCGGAGTCGCTAGTAATCGCAGATCAGCAACGCTGCGGTGAATACGTTCCCGGGCCTTGTACACACCGCCCGTCAAGTCACGAAAGTTGGTAACACCCGAAGCCGATGGCCTAACCACCTTGTGTGGGGGGAGTCGTCGAAGGTGGGACTGGCGATTGGGACTAAGTCGTAACAAGGTAGCCGTACCGGAAGGTGCGGCTGGATCACCTCCTTTCTAAGGAGCTAACCAATGATTGGTTGCCCGTTTCTGTCACGAGTGTTGGCAGGCGGGTTGCTCATGGGTGGAATATCAATGAACTCAGTACCGGAAAACGCGTCGACTTTATGGTTGGTGTGGGGTATTGGCTATGGCTGCATGGTGTTCATGCTCTTTTAGTACGCGTCCCTTTGGGGGTGTTGGAATGAGGGTGTGGGGGCCAGGCGGTTTGTATGGTTTGGCATGCTGTTGGGTTTTGAGGCAACAAGCGTCCTGTCCTTTTGGGGGTGGGGGTTTGGTGTTTCAGTGTTTGTCCTGTGTCTTTGCGCGCTGGTCTTTTGGGGTCCTTTGGGGTTCTTGGCCGGTGTTGTGGGGGTGTGGGGTTGTTGTTTGGGAACTGTATAGTGAACGCGAGCATCTTATAAGATGACCATGTGGGGAGCCCTTTGGGGTGACTTGTGTGGTTGTTTTGTGATTTTGTTGATTGTTTTATTGCTCAATCTGAGACTTTGATTTGTGTTGAAGTTTTTAAGGGCGCACGGTGGATGCCTTGGCATCAGGAGCCGATGAAGGACGTGGGAATCTGCGATAAGCCTGGTGGAGTCGATAACCGGACGTTGAGACCAGGATTTCCGAATGGGGAAACCCCGTACGGTGTCATGCCGTATGACCTGCAGCTGAATGTATAGGCTGTGTGGAGGGAACGCGGGGAAGTGAAACATCTCAGTACCCGCAGGAAGAGAAAACAATAGTGATTCCGTTAGTAGTGGCGAGCGAACGCGGATGGGGCTAAACCGGTTGGTGTGTGATAGCGGATAGGCGTTGCATCACCGGGGTTGTGGGGCCTACATGTGCTAACCCTATCTGGTTAGCGGGATGAGGTGCAGGCGTATAGGTGAATCGGTTGGAATGCCGGACCAGAGAGGGTGATAGTCCCGTAGGTGTAATGCGTGTCTGCCGTTCTAGTGTGGGTACCCGAGTAGCACGGGGCTCGAGAAATCTTGTGTGAATCTGCCAGGACCACCTGGTAAGCCTGAATACTACCTGATGACCGATAGTGAATCAGTACCGTGAGGGAATGGTGAAAAGTACCCCGGGAGGGGAGTGAAATAGTACCTGAAACCGTGCGCTTACAATCCGTTAAAGCATCCCACTTGTGGGGTGTGATGGCGTGCCTTTTGAAGAATGAGCCTGCGAGTTAGTGCTGTGTCGCGAGGTTAACCCGTGTGGGGAAGCCGTAGCGAAAGCGAGTCTGAATAGGGCGTTTGAGTGGCACGGTCTAGACCCGAAGCGAAGTGATCTACCCATGGCCAGGTTGAAGCGCGTGTAAGAGCGCGTGGAGGACCGAACCCACTTCAGTTGAAAATGGAGGGGATGAGCTGTGGGTAGGGGTGAAAGGCCAATCAAACTTCGTGATAGCTGGTTCTCCCCGAAATGCATTTAGGTGCAGCGTTACGTGTTTCTTACCGGAGGTAGAGCTACTGGATAGCTAATGGGCCCTACAAGGTTACTGACGTTAGCCAAACTCCGAATGCCGGTAAGTGAGAGCGTAGCAGTGAGACTGTGGGGGATAAGCTTCATAGTCGAGAGGGAAACAGCCCAGAACGCCAACTAAGGCCCCTAAGCGTGTGCTAAGTGGAAAAGGATGTGGAGTTGCTGTGACAACCAGGAGGTTGGCTTAGAAGCAGCCACCCTTGAAAGAGTGCGTAATAGCTCACTGGTCAAGTGATTCCGCGCCGATAATGTAGCGGGGCTCAAGCACACCGCCGAAGTTGCGTCATTCAAATATTTGCCTGGTTTCGATTGGGCGTTTGGATGGGTAGGGGAGCGTCGTGTGGACGGTGAAGTCGCGGTGTAAACCAGCGGTGGAGACCACACGAGTGAGAATGCAGGCATGAGTAGCGAATGACGGGTGAGAAACCCGTCCGCCGAATGATCAAGGGTTCCAGGGTCAAGCTAATCTGCCCTGGGTGAGTCGGGACCTAAGGCGAGGCCGACAGGCGTAGTCGATGGACAACGGGTTGATATTCCCGTACCGGCGAAGAACCGCCCATACTGAGCTTTTGATGCTAACCACCACTGAGCATGATGTTGTGGCCTTCGGGCTGCTTTTGTGTGAGGTGCTGGGAACCGATTTTGTGAGGTAAGCGTATTAACAGGTGTGACGCAGGAAGGTAGCCGAGCCAGGCAATGGAATTGACCTGGTCCAAGGGTGTAGGCCGAGAGATAGGCAAATCCGTCTCTCATTTATGGTTGAGACCTGATAGGCGCCCACTTTGGTGGGTGATTTGGTGATCCTATGCTGCCTAGAAAAGCATCGGCGCGAGGTTCTAGTCGCCCGTACCCCAAACCGACACAGGTGATCAGGTAGAGAATACTAAGGCGATCGAGAGAATCATGGTTAAGGAACTCGGCAAAATGCCCCCGTAACTTCGGAAGAAGGGGGGCCTGCCCCGTGAGGAAGACTTGCTCTTCTTTTGCGGGTGTGGGCCGCAGAGACCAGGGGGAAGCGACTGTTTACTAAAAACACAGGTCCGTGCGAAGTCGCAAGACGATGTATACGGACTGACTCCTGCCCGGTGCTGGAAGGTTAAGAGGACCGGTTAGCAACTTGTTGCGAAGCTGAGAATTTAAGCCCCAGTAAACGGCGGTGGTAACTATAACCATCCTAAGGTAGCGAAATTCCTTGTCGGGTAAGTTCCGACCTGCACGAATGGAGTAACGACTTCCCCGCTGTCTCAACCATGAACTCGGCGAAATTGCAGTACGAGTAAAGATGCTCGTTACGCGCAGCAGGACGGAAAGACCCCGAGACCTTTACTATAGTTTGGTATTGGTGTTCGGTGCAGCTTGTGTAGGATAGGTGGGAGACTGTGAAGCTCGGACGCTAGTTCGGGTGGAGTCATCGTTGAAATACCACTCTGGCTGTACCGGTCACCTAACTTCGGACCATGATCTGGTTCAGGGACAGTGCCTGATGGGTAGTTTAACTGGGGCGGTTGCCTCCTAAAATGTAACGGAGGCGCCCAAAGGTTCCCTCAGCCTGGTTGGCAATCAGGTGTCGAGTGTAAGTGCACAAGGGAGCTTGACTGTGAGAGTGACAGCTCGAGCAGGGACGAAAGTCGGGACTAGTGATCCGGCGGCACCTCGTGGAAGGGCCGTCGCTCAACGGATAAAAGGTACCTCGGGGATAACAGGCTGATCTTGCCCAAGAGTCCATATCGACGGCATGGTTTGGCACCTCGATGTCGGCTCGTCGCATCCTGGGGCTGGAGTAGGTCCCAAGGGTTGGGCTGTTCGCCCATTAAAGCGGTACGCGAGCTGGGTTTAGAACGTCGTGAGACAGTTCGGTCCCTATCCGCTGCGCGCGTTGGAAATTTGAGAAGGGCTGTCCTTAGTACGAGAGGACCGGGACGGACAAACCTCTGGTGTGTCAGTTGTACTGCCAAGTGCACCGCTGATTAGCTACGTTTGGAAGGGATAACCGCTGAAAGCATCTAAGCGGGAAGCCTGCTTCGAGATGAGATTTCCATGCACCTTGAGTGTGAGAGGCCCCCAGCTAGACCACTGGGTTGATAGGCAGGATGTGGAAGCAAGGACTAAAGACTTGTGTAGCTGACCTGTACTAATAGGCCGATGACTTACAACACACAGTAAAGCAATCGTTGAAGACAATGATGCTCGCGTTCACTATACGGTTACGAGACAACAAC
>NZ_JBQSYL010000062.1:0-5319 GCF_052379245.1 Glutamicibacter sp. AOP12-B1-11
GCACCCAGGCGAAGACTCCTGCGGACGCCAATTGCTGACGCGCTGCGGTTCGGTGCCTGCCGCAAATGCCCCGGGGCGCACAGCTCTGCAGCTCTTATTCAGCGGCCAATTCGAGGAGCCAGAGCAGCAATCATGCTGATGCGGTGACCGCAAGGAAATCTGCGTCGAGTCGCAAGCCTGGCCTTCCGGGGAAGGGACGAGCTGGATATTATCCAGATAAGGACTACGGATCGTGCGAATCGCGAATCCCGCTATTGTTCCGTGGCGAAAACATCGACGGTCAGCCATTCGATAACAGATGAGCATTGCACGCCAGGTCTGAAATCCATAGAATGAACATCAGTTCATTCTATGGAGGTGTTCGTGCGTGTAGCAGAACAGAATCGGGCCTTGCGCGAGACTACGCGCCAGGCGATCGAGCGCGCCGCCGTCCGCATTTTTGCACGGCATGGATTTGCTGCGTCGAGCATCCGGCACATCGCGGAAGAAGCTGGGCTCAGCATCGGATCCATCTACCGGCATTATGCGAGCAAGGAAGTCCTCTTCGACGACCTGCTCAAGCAAGCCGCGGCCGGCCTAGAAGCGGTCTCCGATACTCTTTCGGGCGACGGCGATCCGCTCGCCTTAGTGCGCGGTTTCACACATGACTTCCTCTCCGACCTTGCGGGAGATCAAGAGGCAGCCGAGTTCTATCTCGTGATCAACCAAGGATTCCTGAGCGACACCCCGGCAGGAACGGCGGCACGGCTCGCGGCCGAACAGGGCTCTCTCTGGGAAGCCTTCGCCGAGCTCATCCGTCGGGGACAAACCTCCGGACAGTTCGCAGATGGCGATCCGGAGCAACTAACCGCCTATTATTTCGCAATGCTGTCGGGTATTGCGAACATGCGCCTGGTCATCCAGGACGCGTTGACCGACTCAGGCGCAGACGTTGTGCTTCGCCTACTAACTGGCGAGGGAAACCCATGATCGAGATCAAACGTGGCGACGAGCTTGGCGAGAACTCCCGCCGGGACATCACCGCGGTGCTAATCCACGGATTTGCCGACGACTTCAAGTACTTCTCGAAAGACCCGCAGGTTCTGGCGGACGCTTTCGAACACATGATCATCCTAGAGCGCTTCTATATTGCACTGGTCGATGGAGAACCTGCGGCGGTTGCGACCCTGACGGAAGGAGATCAGGAGTGCTTCAAGCCCAGCGGACGTGAATTTCGGCGTGCGTTGGGAAACTGGCACGGAGCAATCAGCTACTTTATCGTTCGGAGCCAGTTCCTCGGGGCCTACGCGGACGCACGGCCCGCTCTGGCCGAGATCGGCTTCGTGACCACCGTGCCACAACGTCAAGGCCAGGGCGTCGCAACCGCTCTGATGAAGCATTTGCTGCGGTTGCCTTACCAGGAATTCGTGCTCCGAGACATCAAGAATACGAACACCGCCGCGTTGGCGCTATACCGCAAGCTCGGATTCCGTGAATCGCACTCGCGCCCGGTGAAGTTTGCCAAGCGTGCCGGATTCTCGAACTATCTGTCGATGAGAATCCGGAGCTCAGAATAACGAGGAGAACAATGGACTTGACGGAACCACAGCTTTGCGACTTTTCAAGGTGCTACTCCATTGCCACTGTGCTCCGTAGTAATTGAATGGCCCGTTGGATCCTGCGTTGAACCCCCTGAGCTCGTCCCGGATTGAGCGTGCTCGCGATTTTTGGGGATACCGCTATTCCCGCACCGTGTAGCTGCTTGCGAAAAGTCAGCCGATCCCAGCAGAAACATTCAATAGCCACGGGCAGGGCAACGCGCCCGAGGCTGGCGCCCGCACCGGAATCAGACGCAGCTCAATGGCTTAACTAGATTGATCAATTTCATCAAGGTGCCCGCCGGTGCTTGTTCCCTCGCTAGCCGTTGCGCTCGGCCAGGCACGTGCCGAGCCGGAGCAATTCATCGAGGGAACCGGCGTTGCGTTCCATGCTCTGCTCATCCATGACGCCCATGTCCACCTCGTAGATGCCACGGTCCTGCAGGTTCAGCAGGATCGCGGTCCCGCCGCCGTCGTCGCCGATCATGAAGTAGCCGGGCAGGTAGGCCTGCACCTCGTAGTCGACGTTGCGTTGCACTACGCCCTCGGCCCCGAGGATGCTCAGGTTCCCTTCGGTGTACAGACCGTTGGAGATCCGAAGCAAATCCACATATTCCTCGGGCAGCGGACCGCCATACTCGCCCCGCTCGGTCTCCAGAACAGCGGGCGAGGCGGGCGGATGCAGGGTGAACTTCTCGCTCAGTGCCTCTCTTGAAAGCATGGTTCAACCATCCCACACGATGAATGCGTCGCGGTCGAGATAGTGCTGGAACGCCAGGAGCAGCTCCGCGGTTGTCGCGCCCGGTCGCTGCGCTAGGGCGTTGGCGACGATGCTTTGCACGTCATCGATCGCGAGGACATACTCGTAGTCGAGCGCGATCGCTTCGGCCGGCAGATCGGTGGCGGCATCGGAGACGTCATCCACATCCCAGACCAGCACCGGCGCGGACTCCTCGAAGGACCGCCGGCCTGCGGAAGCATACAGGGCGTGCGTCCACGGCAGATCGCCCGCGGTCCGCAACACATCCCCCAGCAGCATTCTCATGGTTCTCAGCTTCCCTCGTTCAGACAGGCCAGTGGCGTGCGGCAGGATGCATGCACAGTTCCCAGGCAGGCGTTGGACGCAGAAAGGCAGAATTCCAGTTCATGGTTTCCACTTGGTGGCCACATGAGGACTTCACTCGCGGCTCGTCCTATTCCACAACTGATGGGTCAGTCCGCTGGAGGTGCCAATGGATTCGACGCTGAAGCGGTCTTCCAAGCCGGCCAGGTGATCCCAGATCCGGACACCGGAACCGAGCACGATCGGAACGATCACCACATGCAGGAAGTCGATGAGATCAGCCTGCAAGAACTGGCTCACGGTCGATGGTCCACCGCCAATCCGGACATCCAACCCGCCGGCCGCTTCCTGCGCCAGGCCAAGCGCTTGCTTCGGCGACGCATCGACGAAGTGGAAGCTGGTGCCGTTGGCGAATTCGAGTTTCTGGCGTGGATAGTGGGTCAGGATGTACACCGGGGTGAGGAAGGGCGGTTCGTCTCCCCACCACCCTTCCCAGCCGTCATCGGGCCATTCGCCCGTCTGCGGACCGAATTTACGGCGGCCCATGATCTCCGCCCCGATCCCCTGGCCCCACATGCTGAACATGGCCCGATCCACGGTCACCGGGTCATCGATGCCATGGATGCCGTGGATGACGCGTCCGTCGAATTTGCCGAAAAGCGCGCGGGCGTCACCGATCGGCTTCTCGAGCGTCACGTACTCACCTGCGGCATAGCCATCCGAGGAAACTAGCAAGTTATGTACCCGCGTCCGGACCATGGCAACTCCCTAATCTCTTGAGATCTGGAATCACTTGAACCCTAGCGCAGAGCATTTTCGATCCGCAATCGGTTTGGCGGCCGAATATCTGGAGAGCGAGCTCCTTGACGGGCATGATGTTCTCAGCTCCACTGCTGCGATCCGGGAAAACGCCTCTCAGAATGCGGGTTTCTTGGCATTATTAGATCTTGATGCGGGCTCCTATCTCGTCGCCACACCTAACAATCACCGGTAAGTCCAACCAATCCCCCGCCACAGACACCCGGCTAGCAACCTTTGTTGACAGGCGATTGCTTGGCAACGTAGGTTGACAGCATGGAGTCAACACAGATCACCACGGTCGCGGCAGACACCAGCGACCCACGCTCCGGGCTTCGCGCTATCGCTTCCCTGCGTGCACTCACCGAGCGGCTCGAACTCGCGCAAGTTGAGGCGGCCCTGCGCTTGGGCATGAGCTGGCAGAACATTGCCGACGCACTCGGGGTCTCCCGCCAGGCAGCGCACAAGAAGTACGCGAAGAAGGTCGATCAGACTATCCCCGTAGCAAGGAGGGCCCATTGAGCAAGTTCAGCGACGCGGCAACTACATCGCACACGCTCTCGCTCGCCGCCATGGAGGAAGCCTCCCGCATCGGACAGCGCACCGCCGACATCGAGCATCTGCTTCTTGCACTCGTCCTCAGCGAGCAGAGCGCCGGACAGGTCCTGCGAAGCATGGGGATCACTCTTGAATCGGCAAGAGCTGCCGTCAACGAGCAGCATTCGGCACAACTCGCCTCGCTCGGCGTCAACAGCGGACTCCCGCCACAAGGGCGGATCGTCTTCCATGAAACCGGTGGCTACGAATGGAGCGACCGCGCGTTAGCCGTGATCAAACGCGCGAGCGGCGGCGGGCGTCGGGGAACTGCCGCTGACGTACTGGGTGAACTCATGACGGAGCCGAGCGGCATGATCGACCAAATACTACGGCGGCTAAATACGGCACCCGATCAGGTGATCGCGCTAATCGATGAAGCCCAGCACTTCACTGCCTTCAAGCCACGACACAGCATTCGGCCGGACCAACGTTCGGGAAGCATCGAGGCATTTATTCCCGCTGCCGTTGAACAGGTCTGGGATTTGCTCTACAGCCCGTCGCGGATACCTCAGTGGGAACCGACTATCAATGAAATCGCCGGCAACGATCCACTGGGACGCATCCATATTGGCGAACGCTGGAGCGCACGCACTCGCACGCAGCGGCCCGATGGCAAGCAGCTTCGAATTAAGCCTGAATTCCAGACCCAGGATGTCGAGCTTGTCGCATGCAGAGACGCAACATTGATCGAGTGGCAGTTCACCTTTCCAGAATCGGCGCGGGCCAACATCAAGCGAATACGTATTGAGTTGGAGCCTGCAGCTGGCGGCACCCAGCTTCATATCCACCTGCGCTGGGAACGCAATGCCAACCGCGTCGTTCACCCATGGATCGAACTGCTCCTTCGCCCGCTCGTTCGTTTCGGGATCTGGATGCAGCTGTCGCAACTGAGCGGTGGCATCGGCCGAGTTTTCCGCTAAGCGCTCCACTGCTCACAGCTCTGTGGTGCCTCTTCGCTGCCAGTCCAAGCGACAAACCAACTATCGGGCCCGTCCAGATTCCAGAGGCGAGGGAGACTAAATTCAAACGGGCCAGCGCCATGCCTGGATCGAATCGCCACCCCAGTCCCTCGACGAAAGGTTGGGCTTCGCGGCCTTGACGGGGCCCTCGTGCTCAGCGGCTCGGTGATGTTCAGCCGGCCAGGTGCCAGCACCGCTATGTACTTTTCCCGCTCAACCAGCAAGGCTGGGATCATGGAAAACTCTGCGATTCGAGAAATTTGTGCGCTGGCCGAGATCCACGGATTGACGCTGGATCCTTCGAGTATCACCATCAACGAACTAG
>NZ_JBQSYL010000063.1:0-5032 GCF_052379245.1 Glutamicibacter sp. AOP12-B1-11
CTAAGCGACTAAACACCGCTTCAGGAACACGCTGAGTATCCCTTATTCTCACCAGACCATCCAGCGGCGAAGCCAGCGGCCGGCCCCGGTGATTCTAAAACTTTCAAAGGCCCACTAAGCGGCTTTCACAGTCAGCAGCTCCTTCCAATGCGTCGTATACCGCGGACTCATCATCTCCCGCCGCATTTCCAAAGCTGGACCCTGCTGCAGCCCGGCGGCACCTAGTCCGATGGCTTTTACTCCATGCCCGGAGTGGATCTGCGCGATCAACGGGCCGATCTGTTTCGTCTCATGTGCCGAGATGAAAGGGTCGAAGGTCTCCTGCATCGCTACCGGCTGCAGATCCATGACCATTACCCCTGCGCGTGCGTATTTCACCCCGACCAGGATCTGGGGGAGTAGCTGCTTTGCTGCCTTGGTGAGCATCACCGGATCAGCGCTCGGTCCAGGGAGCTTGACCGTGATGGCTGGCTGGTGATCCTGATGCTGGTTGTAATAGCTGGTCATCGCCCACGCAGACAGAATTTTGGCTTGCTTCTGGTGCTTGTGCAATCTTGCCGAGGCTTGTTGCGCATAAATCCCCATCACCTGTTCCATCCCTACGCGGTCAGTGATCGGATCAGAGAAACTACGGGAGAAGATCAGCTGATCTTTGACCACCCGTTCTTCTTCCATCGGGATACATGGGACGCCACGCAGCTCTAGCACAGTGCGCATCTGCACAATGGAGAACTTATCGCGGATACGCACCTCATCGGCATCCCGCAGCTCTTTCGCTGTCCAGATCCCAAGCCCCCGCAGCCGTTTAGTCAGACGGGGTCCGATGCCCCAGATCTCGACCGTCGGAAGGCGGGCTAACAGGTTTTCTGTGGTTGTCCTCGGGGCGCGATCCCACACGCACACCCCGCCCAGCTCCTTGATGTGTTTGGCTGTTTTATTCGCCATCTTCGCTAGGGTCTTAGTTTTAGCGATGCCCACACAGACCGGCAACCCGGTCAACCGGAACACCTCAGCCTTGATCTGCTCACCAAGGACTTGCAGCTCATCGACGGTGCCAGTCACGCCCAGGAACGCCTCATCAATGGAATAGACCTCCACCCAGGCCGAGAAACGGCCTAAAAGCTTCATGACGCGGGCGGACATTTCCCCATACAGCTCGTAATTAGAGGACTTCGCGACCAGGTTAAGTCGGTCAGCGTCGGCAGCGAGTTTGAACCACGGTGCGCCCATTTCAATGCCCAGTGCTTTGGCCTCGCTGCTGCGGGCGACCGCGCAACCGTCATTGTTAGAAAGCACGATCACCGGCCGGCCTTCCAGTCTCGGATCAAAAGCCCGCTCGCAGGAGACATAGAAGCTGTTCACATCGACATGGGCAATATAGGCCTGACGCGACTCAGCAGGGGTGCCTAGAGGTGGTGGAGGCATGTGGTGGCCACACCCCACACCCGAAAATCACTAAGCTCGGCCACGCGTAGATCAGGGTAGTCCGGGTTCTCGGCTTTCAACACCACTCCGTCGGGTGTGGTGGTCAGCCGTTTGACGGTCATTTCCCCGTCAATCACCGCAATCACCACATGCCCATCGCGAGGCTGCACCGACCGATCCACGATCAGCTCATCCCCATCGCTGATCCCCGCACCCTGCATCGACTCACCTGAGACGCGCACAATGAAGGTGGATACCTGGTCTCGGATCAACATCTCTGACAGGTCGATCTTCGTATCTGAGTAGTCCTGGGCGGGGGAGGGGTAGCCGGCTGGGACGCGGTCCAGCGCCACCGCGATCACACGTTGAGGTGGGGACGCCAGTGCGCATACCTGTATTCGATCAATTTTCACGGCAACACCTTTTCTTAGAATATCTATTCTAATACTTGAATGTAGTCTGGGGTTCCGACAGGAAGGCTCGTGCGTGATCCGGTCTCCTTTTGGTTTGCATCGAATGTTCTTGATGTTTAGCTTTTTTCCCTGGGTGTGTTCACCGTGCAGGACGTAGGCTGGAGGCGCAAACTCATGGAACAAAATCGTACGATTTTCGATGAAAGTGGTGTTCAGTTTGTCCACTGATGCAGACCTGGCTAATGCTTCGATTGACCGCATCGGGTACGACCCGGAATTCCTGGGAACTAGCGTCGCGCTGCCGAGCTGGGTTGCTGAGGCCTTGCAGGACGCGGTGCTGTGGGAAGGGGGCAATGTCATTCCTTATACCCACTTTTCCCTGTCGCTGAGTAAGTCTCGCCGGTTGGCGCGTTGGGTGGCCTGGAACATCGACGGCTCTGCAACCAAGCGGTTGAGCCGTTCGGGCATTGATTTCGACAAGGATTCGAGGTTGCCTGAAGAGTTTCAATCGGGCAATGAGCTGTATCAAGGCAATCGGCTGGATCGTGGGCATATTGCTCGCCGTGCGGATCTGGTGTGGGGCGAGGTCGCGGAAGCGCAGCAAGCCAATGAGGATTCCTTTTTCTACACGAACATCGCACCGCAAATGGATGATTTCAATCAGAGCAGCCAAGAGGGAATCTGGGGCCAGCTGGAAAATGCGCTCTATGAGCAGGTGGATGTTGAAGGCCTCAAGGTGAGTGTCTTTGGCGGGCCGGTCTTCCAGTCAGGAGATCAGGTGTATCGCGGTGTTGGCTTGCCTTCGGAGTACTGGAAGCTCATCGTTTTCAAAGAAGGCGGCGTGCTGAAGGCCCGTGCTTTTCTCTTGACGCAGGATCTCGATCAGCTGCGCGTAGCGCTGGCACTGGATGAATTCAGGGTGTATCAGGTCTCGGTGGGGGAGTTGGAGCAGTGGACGCGACTGGAATTCGCGGAGACGCTTCATCTTGCTGATGATCTTGTTGTTGTGCGGGTCGAGGAGATAACTCCGCTAGACTCGACTGTCGATATTACTTGGTGATGGTAATTCTGAAATTGGGTGAGAGGTTCAGGTTGACCATCTAAATCTACATAGGTAGCATGGTGGTATGGAACGTTTAGCGAGGCACACCCCTGCAACAGCTGCTGTTGTTGGTGCGCTCATGGAATCAACTGAAGCGATCTGGGGCCTCCAGATCGTGAAGGCGACCGGGCTGAAGACGGGAACGGTTTACCCGATTCTGGAACGCTTGGAGGATGCTGGCTGGATTACTAGCGAGTGGGATACGGATCTATCTCGCAAGGGGCCCCGCCGGCGGTACTTTAAATTGGAAGCTGTGGCTGTTCCGTATGCTCACGAGTACATTTCCACCCAGAGGCCGAAACCCTCTCTGGATGCTGGCTTTCATTCCAGGAAATTCGCATGAGTCAGACAGTGCTGTTAAGAACACTTTTTCGACTATCGCTTTTCGTGACTCCGGCACATCTGCGGCAGGCACGCTCTGAACAATGGAGGGCGGATCTTCGGGATTGTAACGAGTTGGATATCCCGTCGGGTGACGTCGTTACCGGAGCTCTTATTGCCGGCACTCGTTTGAGAATTGCACATGGATTCGCTTCACTGTCCAATCCCACCCAACTCAGAGAGGAAAAAGCAATGAAAATTCTGTTACCCACTGCCCTTGTTGCTGTCGTGCTGACATTCGGAGGCATTGTAGGGGCCTCAACAATCACGAATCACGAGGTTACGCAGATCACTGTCCCCGCGGGGATGATTGAAGAGAATGCTCGCACCACCCCATCTGATCCGATGATTATTGATGGTGTAGAGGTTTTGGGAGGGGGAGAGGTTGCCCCTACGTACCAGGGCGAGTAATTGATTTGGCAACAACTTGCCTCTCTCCTTAAATCTACATAGCATGAGATCGACGTATGTCGTGTACGTTGATCTCTCGCTATTTAAGGAACTTTCATGAAACGAGCCACCTTGGCTGCGAAGGCCGGCATAGTTGCCTTGGCCTTCTCCCTTATCCCAGGAATTGCTTCAGCAACTGAAGCCGAAACCCCGCAGTGGGCAATCGATGAAGGCATTACCATTGTTGAAGTCGATCCAGCTGAGGGAACTCCGATTTCAGACCAGGAACTGGTTGAACTTGAAGCGTTGGAAGAAACTCAAATGCCCGCAACCGATAGTCCGCTCTACCTGAGCGATGCCCCAATTTTCCAACCGTTTGTCAGCATCGTGACCTGCGGAAGTCGTATTGATTGGTACCGCTGGCGTGGTCAGGACGGAAAAAACGTGCTTTGCTTCGCCAACAAGGGAGAAGCAAACATAAGCAAGTACAACAATGTGCGCTTCCTCTGCCCGGGGGCTAATCGTGGTCAGACCCGGTACCACTACGGGAACCAGCATTACTGGAGCACCTTGCGCGGGCCGGTGTCGAACCACAATACTTGCTACTCATTTGGCGATTATGCCGTTGCTGCCAAGGGTGTAAGAATTAGTTAGGTTCTGCGCTACATTCTTTTAGAAGCCGGGATAATTGTACGGGATGTGAATTTGGTCCCGAAAGTTGAACTAGCTAAATAATGGTCCCGCATTAGGCTGCAAGGGCATGGCATCGATATTCCATCGATGCCATGCCCTTCAGTCTTTCCTGACTCCGTTTCGAGTTGTATCAATCGAAAAGGAAGCAATTGGATAATAGAAACCTCTCTGCCAGAGTGATCTATCTCGGAGATGTCGGTTTCCGGAGCCGATAGAAGTTTATGCGAAGTTTCACTCTAAAGTTCCGTAAGCGGAACCGTCAAAGGAACACCATCATGAACCAACCCGTTCAGTGTAAGACAACGTTTAGCCAGCCAGGGGAAGAAAGCCCAACGCGCTCCACCGCGCGTAGGTCAATTTTTGCCGGGACAAGCCCAGTGCTGTCACCGGCTGTGAATGAACAAAAAATCATGGAAAACAAGATTCATGACTACCTGGTCGAGAGCATTGACGATGTGAGAGCGTCCGAAGAAGGCGCCTCGATGCTTTACTCATCAGCAGATCTTCTAGAGCGCGCTGGTACTGGATCATTCGCTAAGGAGGCTCGAGACGGTGCAGAAGCTATTGAGCGGATTGCCAAACGATTCCCCGAGGCTGATCTAGCCGAACGAGGAGACGCAGGGCATGG
>NZ_JBQSYL010000064.1:0-4613 GCF_052379245.1 Glutamicibacter sp. AOP12-B1-11
GCCGGATGAATTCTACGTGTATTCCACGTTGTTTCCGTTCCGGCAACAGAGAAAAACTATACGGGGCTTCTACGTATCGCGCAAATCGGCGAACTATCCAATAAATCGTCTCTAAACACCGGCTGACTAGTGGTTTAGTGATAAGGGTACAACAAAACCGCCAGAAAAGTGTCGTGGTTCACAGACATTTCTGGCGGTTTCGTGTTTGTCGCTGATTGAAGCTGGCTACTTACCTAGGCCGAAAGCTCCACGACTGCCATGTTCTTCTTGCCGCGGCGCACGATGGCGTAGCGGCCATGCAGGAAGTTCTCTGCGGTTAGCACCGTATCGATACCGGCGACCTTCTCGTTATTCACGTAGGCGCCACCTTCGTTCACGGTACGACGAGCCGCAGACTGGCTTTCGCTCAAACCCGAAGCGTGCAGCACGTTCAGAATACCGAGCTCATCGGCTGTAACCTTCGCCGACGGCAACTCGGCGAGCACCGATTCCAGAGTTAGCAGATCAATCTCGCTCAGATCACCATTGCCGAAGACCGCTGCCGAAGCCGCGATGACCTTGTTGGTGGCCTCTTCACCGTGAACCAGCGAGGTGACAAGCCATGCGAGCTCGCGCTGGGCCTGGCGTTTAAACGGACGCTCGGCGACCTCGATCGCGAGGGCCTCGATCTGCTGGCGGGTCAGGAAGGTGAAGACCTTCAAACGGTTGATCACATCCGCGTCGGCGGTATTCAGCCAGAACTGGTAGAGGGTGTACGGGCTGCACATCTCCGCGTCCAGCCAGATCGCGTTTCCTTCGGACTTGCCGAACTTGGTGCCATCGGAATTGGTAATCAGCGGGGTGCCGTAGGCGTGAGCCGACTTGCCCTCAACCTTGCGGATCAGGTCGGTTCCACTGGTGAGGTTTCCCCACTGATCCGAGCCACCGGTCTGCAGGGTGCAACCGTACTGACGGTTCAGCTCAAGGAAGTCGTAGCCCTGCAGCACCTGGTAGGAGAACTCGGTGTAGCTGATGCCCTCCTCGGAGTTCAGCCGGGCGGAAACGATTTCCTTCTTGATCATCGTGCCAACACGGAAGTACTTGCCCACGTCGCGCAGGAAGTCCAAGGCGGAGAGCTGCTGGGTCCAGTCCAGGTTGTTGACCAAGCGGACCGCGTTCTCCCCTTCGGCAGAAAGGAAGCGGGACACCTGCCCCTGCAAGCGGGTAACCCACTCGGTGACGGTTTCTCTGGTGTTCAAGGTGCGCTCGGCGGTCTGCCGCGGGTCGCCGATCAGGCCGGTGGACCCGCCGACCAGGGCCAGCGGCTTGTGCCCGGCCAACTGCAGGCGGCGCATATTCAGCAATTGCACGAGGTTGCCCAAGTGAAGGGAAGGTGCGGTCGGATCGAACCCGCAATAGTAAGTGATGCTCTCTTCGGACAGCACGCGTTCTAGCTCGGCCTCATCGGTGGACACGTGCACCAGCCCGCGCCACTTCAGTTCCTGCCAGATATTCTCGAAGGAGGGATCATTACTCTGTCCCGCAATGACGGGATTTTGCTTTAATTCAGACATGCTACCTTTAGCCAATATTCTGTCTTCTTATTGCCCTTATGATACGTGGCATCGGCTCAAATTGTTAGACATCTGAAAGTTATCAAGTGTAGCCATCGCTGTAGCCACATGCATAACTCGAACCAATCACGCCCAGTCGGGATTACCCGCTTTATGCGTATTCTCAGGATATAGCCAAGAGTGCCAAAACTTAAGTTTGACTACTCCCCTAGCCCCCATGCTTTTCTTGTCCAAGTATTAGCCAGGGGTCGGGTCGGTAGGTGATTTTCGCGTCGTCTCTCTCGTGCCAGGCGTAGGCATCTCCATTCGATTCGACTCTGCTATCCGCATATGCGCATCACTGATATGATCCATCCCACATCACTTGTTTTTGAGGTTGGAATGAAAGATAGCAACTCAGCGAACACAAGCTTTGCTTGCCTTGGAATACTCACGGCTATGGGTGGCGGGTATTTGGGTTACCTGTGGATCGAATCAGGTTCGATCCTGCTCATATCTGGCGCTATCGTAGCGCTCACAGGAGGGGTAATGTTGGCCGCCGCAGGGTTCAATTCAGATTGACACAGTAGTAGAAGCCCGTCAGAATTCTCGCAAGTGGGATGCGGGCGATTTAATGTTGTCAGCCCTCACCAAATTGATCTTTGGCGAGGACTGACTGCGAGTTTACCGCCGGGCAACGGAACCCCATCCGTCACCCCATGAACATTCGCTCTCCCCAAGGAAACGATTGCTCCGCGTGAAACCTATGCCCATAGTAGGGGTGACGCCTTTTGATGTAAATAGTTTCTCGGAATTTGAAGAACATGGATCATCTGCACGGAATTTAGGTAGTCATTGAAATGGGTCGTGCTGCCGCCCCGGTTAGCTAGAGTCAATGATGGCTATAAGCCGCGCTTTGCAACCTCCAGTCAGGCGATAAATCCGCGTCCCCAAAGGGTGGATTTATACTAGCGGAACCCTTCAATAACCCCTAGTGCTGGCGGGTGAATAGATTGGTTTCGGGGCTAGCTTTCACTTCGGGGCTATGTCATGCCACATAGCTTGGGATCGGTTCCGATAATTTCCCCTAGGTTTTGGAGCTTTATTGACTGAGCGTGAGATTCAAAGTGAACATGCTTGCAATCGGCATGCAATGAAGTAAAGTAATGCTTACAAGCTGCATGCATCAGTCGACGAACATGACTGAAATTACCATAAATCCCCTAAATCGCAGGGGAAAGTCGGGTAGACGAACAGGTGAGTAAATTGAGTGAAAAATTAGATTCCAGTGCTGGTGGCAAAGCAAGGGCACAATCCTTGTCCAAAGAAGCTCGATCAGAAATCGCCCGAAATGCCGCTGCTAAAAGGTGGGGTATTCACATTGAAGATGCCACTCACAGCGGTGAAATTCAGATAGGCAATCGAATCATCTCGTGCGCAGTCCTCGAAGATGGCACGCGATTAATAAATCAGGAAACCTTCCTCACCGCGCTAGATAGAGCGCCAAAAGCCAAGGGTGGGACGGGCAGCGCCGCCTCGGATATACCGCCCTTCTTGTCAGCAAAGAATTTACAGGCATATGCCGATGAAGGCCTGAAATCCAAATGGCAAGCGATTCGTTACAGAACTCAAAATGGAGTGATCGCTTATGGCTACAACGCCACGATCCTGCCCGATGTGTGCGAAATCTATATGTTGGCCAACGAAGACGGAACCCTTCTTGCTAGCCAGAGAGGTTCCGCAAAGGCGGCAAGTATCATCATGCGTGGCCTTGCTCGCGTCGGCATCACAGCGCTTGTTGACGAAGCTACCGGATACCAAGAAGTTAGGGCACGCGAAGAACTTCAAGCGATACTTGAAGAATTTGTCCAAGCCGAGCTTCGGCCCTGGATGAAGAAGTTTCCCGACGAGTTCTTCGGCCACATCTACCGACTCAACGGGTGGGAATATAGACCTGGGCAGTCGAAGCGAACCCCCTATGTTGGGAAACTCGTCAACAAGTACGTGTATGACCAGCTTGCCCCCGGCGTTCGTGAAGAGCTTCAACGCTTGAATCCCAAGAATGAAAAAGGCAATAGGGTGCATCGCCACCATCAATACCTCAAAGAGGGGACCGGGCTTACTGCCCTTGATAGACAGATTGCTATTGTCACAACGCTCATGCGCATATCCCCAACTAAAGAACGGTTCGAAGCGCTATTCGACGAAGCTTACCCTCCTGCGCAAGCTAAGCTCCCGCTATTCGTAAATACCGACGACTAGCTACCGCAAAGAAACTCTCTAGCAAGCCGTCGCTCCGCCCCGTTAGACTCGTATAAAAATCTTTTGGAGGAAACCGCTGTGAAGAAACTAGCCCCGCTCGCCCTAATCGCCGCTCTCGCCCTTGCCGGGTGTACTGCGGGCAATCAGTCCACCGACGCCACGCCAAGCGCCACAAGCGCGGCCAGCGCATCGCCAAGCGCCACGCCAAGCGCAACGGTCAAGCCAAGCGCCGCCGAAAGTAAGGCAAAATCGCCACGCCAAGCATGGGCGGACGAAATGATCGACATGTACCTAAAAACCAATGGCGCTGCAAGCTTCAAGGGATTCTTTGAGGGGTCGCCAGATCGCGAAATCTCTGAGTGGAGTTCGCCACGCCCCGGCGAATTGTCGGTGGTCATAAAAGGCGACAACTGGAAATTGGGCGACACCAAAAGCCTAAGTTTACGAATCGTTGACATGATCCAATGGGAAGCAAAAGACCTGGAATCTGTGACGGTTTCAACTGCGGATAAAAAGCATTCGTCTGAGTGCTTCCCTAATGTGAAACGTGGCAATCAGGCGACGGTGTGCGCCTAACGTTAAACGCAAAAAACGCCCGGCAAAATCATTTCTGATTCTGCCGGGCAATCTTTTTAGCGTCGGTAGTTTAGGTAACTCTGCCAGGCGCGCCCAAGGGTAGCGCTCTTGTCGGACGGCGGGTAGCTCCAGGCGGCATAGAACGCTACGCCATAGGGGTTGCCGTCGTAGCTCAAGTAATCCGCCCACGCGGTCAAGGTCTGTCCGTACATAAGGCCGTCAATCGCGCCCTTGTAGTGCCCG
>NZ_JBQSYL010000065.1:0-3289 GCF_052379245.1 Glutamicibacter sp. AOP12-B1-11
GTTCTGATGTTCGCTGATGCTCATGCCCATAGGCAGGGATCTTCGACCCGCGTTTTGTTATATGGCGTAAGTTCATCCGTCAATATACGCGGCGTCGACTCCGACCTTGTGGCACCAATCGATAAGTGCTTGACTCTGCTTTATTCGAAACCGTACAAGGTTAGTCACGCGCGAAATGGCGTTAAACAGGGATGCTTGGATAATGGGTGGACGGTATGTCCGACGATGACGACAGCCGAATGCATTTCCTCATGGTGTGATTCTACGTTCACGAGTATAGAGTCATCGCTGCCTAGATCTCGACGCTACCAATTCGATTCCCGTCAAGAGAAAACACATCGAGAAGATACTACCTGCTCAACAAACACTGATCTATATGTAACGACAGGATATGCTCGACTTCCGAGGTAAGTAGCAGATTCAGTTGGTATGGAGCCTAGCTGGGCCCTGGGTTGATTACGATGACAAGATATCTTCCCGACTGGAAGTATTCGATTAGGCTGCGGAAGATCGACGACCACAGAATCTCCGGATCATACGACAAGGACGTCTTATGTCAGAAACGCAGTCAGATTTTCTTATCCAACTGAACACAGTGCTTTCTGCTGAGCAACTGGAACAGCGCGCAGAAGTACTACTGGAGAATTCCCGGGACTTCGGGCAATTCGTCGGCGACCCCATCATGCCTCTGGCCGTGGTTTACCCCCGAACGGTTGAAGACGTCCAAAAGGTAATGCGACTGGCCTACGAACATCGCATGCCCGTTGTTTCGCGTGGTGCCGGTACCGGTGTATCCGGAGGCGTTCACGTAACCGGTAAGTGCATTGTCCTGAACCTCATGCAGATGAACCGAATCGTGGAAGTTCGCCCCGAAGACGAAGTCGCGGTGGTGGAACCTGGAGTGATCAACTATGACTTGAACGTAGCTGTCTCCGAACACGGTCTCATGTACGCACCGGATCCGGCCAGCTATAAGATGTCTACCATTGGTGGCAATATTGCCACCAATGCTGGTGGTCTACGCTGTGCCAAATACGGAGTGACACGTGAATCGGTACTTGCTGTAGACGTTGTTCTGTCGGATGGCCGTTTAGTTCATCTGGGACGTAATACCTTCAAAGGTGTTGCAGGCTACGACCTCACCGGATTGTTTACCGGTTCGGAGGGAACACTTGGCGTCGTGGTGCGCGCGGTGCTGCGCTTACGATATTTGCCGGTGGATGAGCGCGACATCTCGATGTTATTCCCAAGTTTGGAAGCAGCAGTCCTTGGCGTTCAACGCATAGCCCGCGCCCGCGTACAGCCGGCCATTCTGGAGCTCCTTGATTTGCCGACTATCGAAATCTTAGATGATCAATACTCGACCAACTATGCAGCGCATGGTGGTGCCATGCTCTTAGTCAGGGTGGATGGATATGGCGCCGAAAAGGAAGAAGCTGTCATTCGCGAGACCTTCGAGAACCAAGAAGTAACCCTCAGCGACTCCGGTGCGGACGAAGCCACAACGCTTATCGAAATGCGGCGAACAAGCCGTGGAGATACTAAAGACGATGCCTATCGCATGGGGGAGGACATTGCAGTGCCAAAGAGCAAGATGTCCGACTACGTGCGAGAACTGCGACAGATCGCTTACTCTCACGAGGTAGATGTCAGAGTCATTGCCCATGCGGGGGACGGCAACCTGCATCCTACATTCTCGGTTGAACCCGGTGCCGGAGTCGATCCTCTGGCGAGACTTTCTAAGGCATTGGAAGGATCAATTCGATTGGCCATCGAGATGGGCGGAACCATCACCGGTGAACATGGAGTCGGCCTTATCAAACGCGATTGGTTGAGCTGGGAACAAACTGCTGACGTTCTGCTTCTCCAGCAAGAAATCAAAGCGCTGTTTGACCCGAGGAATATTCTCAACCCCGGCAAGGCACTTTAGTTTCCTTGAACGACGTCCGTTCCTTCTTCAATAGCTCACTGGCAGATTTAGCACAGACGCATCCCCGGGTGTAGTGTATAACCGTTGTAGAGTTACGGGATATAGCGCAGCTTGGTAGCGCGCGTCGTTCGGGACGACGAGGTCGCAGGTTCAAATCCTGTTATCCCGACTAGCAAATGAATAAGGGGGTCCCTAGGGACCCCCTTATTTTTGGTTGAGGGTGTCGTGCGCATATTTCACCGTCTATCGCCAGAGGTATCCAAGCCCGCCGTTCCACTCCCCGCGTACCTGTAGTCGGGCTCTGTTTTGACGTAAAACTGCACCTCAACACAATAGAGCTGTAGATCACTCGAGGAGAAGGGCTCAAAAGATGCCTAAACGAGTTTTCTTATGTATAGTTATATCTCGTGCTAAGGCATTTCGAAGAGAATGATCTTGATGGTCTTCACTGAGGAAGCCAAGTCACATTGGGATATGGTGTAATTGGCAACACAACGGTTTCTGGTTCCGTCATTCTAGGTTCGAGTCCTGGTATCCCAGCGCTTCACCAGAGTAATTTGGTGAGTTGAAGAGAAATCTTCAGCGTACGGCCCCATCGTATAGCGGCCTAGTACTCCGCCCTCTCACGGCGGCAACACGGGTTCGAATCCCGTTGGGGTCACACATCAAAACGCGGAACTTCGGTTCCGCGTTTTTTGCTTTAAGATTACGCTCATCGAACTTCGTGGCCATCTTTTGCGCACGCGTTACTGTTACTTCAGCATCTTCTGTCGGAGCGAGGCGAACGGCAGTATCACCACGGGAACGAACGATGCGCTAGCTGGTGGTTGAGTGGCCGGGACAGACACACGGCCTACCCGCATTGTGTCACTACAGTAGGTCGCGAATGCAACGATGCCTGTGGACCGGGTTTAAGTACTGCCGTAGTTTGCGCCCGGTGATGTCATCGAGGGCAGTGGGATCCACGAGATGTTCAGCAACGGGGATTCACTTAGCCAAGTTTCACCCTTCGACTGGTCGAGGTTCCAGCCCGGGGACGCCAGCTCAACGTCTGGGTTTATCAATTTCATCTCGGATGCCGGCCGGTGGAACCATCTCATCGGAAGGGAGTCTGCGTTTCCCATCTTCGCGCTGCCTGGCCTCTCAAACTGTTGGGCGCCTCGGCATGCCGAAATTGAACGTCACTGCGCATAAGCATCGAAGCATTCAGCGATAGTGATTATTCGGAGGTCAATAGTGAGCAAGCAACCGTGTGTCGGGTGCGGTCTAGGCCTGTTGAACTTTGACAGTGTCTACCGAGATGAAGTCCGGTCATAGAGAGAATAAGGGCCTGTGTGCACGGTCACCTCGGAAAAGGGC
>NZ_JBQSYL010000066.1:0-3011 GCF_052379245.1 Glutamicibacter sp. AOP12-B1-11
GGTGCTATGGCGTCTGCTGACTTCTGCCCCGTCACCCACGGCTCTTAAGGCTGAGCCGCTCCACCCCAACATTCGGGTGACGCACCGGGACAGATCTCCCCAGATAAGAACCGTACTATCCCCTGCCGCCGTCGCATTTACACACTGGACGTTTTGGTGGGACACGCATCACCGCCCAATGCCGGTTTGCCCCAACCAACATGCCTTCTATGCGATTTGTGTCCCTCGGTGCAGGGTTTTGACTCCGACTTACTTCCCAACCCACCTCGCGGTGACGCAGTTATCATTGGCTCACAGTTAAACCACCTTCTCCTTCAGAGCACTTTCACCTCCGAGCAAATGCCCATGCTGGGCGTACACCAGGAACGGCTCGCTGTGGCCGTGTGCCGTTCCTATTGTTTCTTGCGCAATTTCGTATCGTCTGAGTTTTTGCCTGTATTCCTGGATCTTTCGTATCGTTGCCAATCACGGCAAGCTTTGCATCGAAAGTGAAATAAGCCGGAATGCCAGAACAGCTCACCGCACCAGGATTGAAAACGATCTGCATGAAGACTGCCCAGCCATCCAGTAGGGCATGACACTACGGTGTCACGCAAGGATTGGGCCGTGCATGCGTGGGAAAGCTCCGTTTCTTGGCCCACCGCTTATGCTTAGGCCTGGCATGTTTATCTCCATTCCTGGTAACGAAACATTCGGTATAATGAAATTTGATTATTTACATTTATCGAACCCGGGTGAATATCGTTGGTAAAAATTGTTCGAACCTTCCCAGGACTAGTATTGAAGAAAATAAGACAAGGACTCGACTTTTGCTCTGGAAAAATCGAAGTGACGGTAAAATCTACCGAAAAGACGATCCCATCAGTGACTACCGAGAAGAAGGCCTCACCCTTGTCTACTGAAGAAACGCGTCCTCAGGTAGATGTCAACCCCATAACCGGGCTAAAAGAACGCAAACACGCGTTCTACAAAGTTCCGATTGTGACACAGCTATCCATCGGAGCGCTAAAATTCAATGGGCAGCAGACAGCCGTCCACAGTGTGCCTATCGGTAGCGGAAAGACACTAGATTTCTTTGCCAAGCTCGGCAGAAGCGACGAATTGATCGTGACTTTTATGGGCGCCAATACAAAGGATAAAAACTTCTACCCACGGTTCTCCCGCGTGGCGACCTTCGGACCGCGGGCCGCGGCATTCATGGCGTTCGCCGACCCGACTCTGAAACTGGATGCAACACGAGAAATGCTGTTGTCGTGGTACTTGGGAGGACCCGAGTTTGACCCAGCAGTGACAATTCTGAAAGCAATACAGAAAGCCAAAGGGAAAACCGGAGCCAAGCACGTTATATTCGTTGGCGGTTCTGGTGGAGGTTTCGCGGCCCTTCGATTGTCATCAATGGTTTCTGGCTCGATGGCCTACGTCCAAGAATCAGCTACAAATATTGCTAACTCATTCCCGCATGCTGTTACTAAATATTTCGATACGATGTGGCCTAGCTACGAAGCAACAGCGTTGCTTTCGGAGAAACCTGAACGTTTCGACATGGCACGACATTACGCAGCTGCGGATCCACGGAATTATGTTTATTTCGCGCAGAGCTCGCACGACGACCACTACATCAAACGTCACTACTCTCCCTTCAAAGACGCCGTAGGGGTTCCGGGTTTGGAAGGAATCAGTGCTGACGGTAAGCGCCGGTTCGTTCTCTACAAGGGCACCATAGTAGGGCATGGAAACATCACTTCGGAGGAATTCTGGGCGCATTTCGACTCTGCACTTCAAGAATGGCGAGCAATCAGGCAAGACCTTTAAAATATATTTGCCTGGGAAATGTGGTGATGCCTCCGCCGAAGTTGGTGCATCACCAGAACATCTACGATTGCTCTCTTCCGACTGCCGCCGCTAGGTCCTCTAACATCGCTGAATAGGTATCGTCGACATAATGGAATGGTGCTGGACCCCACTGATGCCCTTCGGTCCGCGAAATGGCTCTTGACTGATCGATCGCAACGACATTTGCACCAGAGCTCCCGGCAAGCTCTAGGTAACGTTGCGCGTCCGAGTTGAACTTAGAGGCTATCTCGGACTGTCCAGCGTGATTATTGCCGAATTCGTCCACAATAGCCCAGGGTGTGGCATTCAAATACAGTTTTCTTGCGAGACCGGCTTGGTCAAGGACTTGCATGAACTGCCCTAAGGCATGGCCCCACAGTTCGAAATGTTCGTCGGTTCCGAACGTGTAGCGATAGCCAAGAGGACCGGGGTGTATACCTTCAGTTACGTAGTCTCTGGACTGGGTAATCATTCCTCCGCCTGGAATTTTACGGACTAGCATTCGTTCGTCGCATATATCCCAGAAGACCACGTCTGGTTCGGAGCGGCGAAGGTCAAATCTCATATTGCCTTCAATATCATTCTTAGCCATCCTCCGTTGGAACGCGGAAGTGATCTTCGAAAGTTTAAACTCGGCGGAGTCCGCACGTCTAAACGTCGACAAGAGTGACTGCCTTGCCACGTACCCGGCCATTTCCAGATTGAAGTATTTGAACCAGGCAACGGAATCCCTGGTCACGCAGCTACCGTATATGAATACTCTTTTCATGGAAGTAAACTGTATCTAATTCTGTTCAGTTCAAGTGAATCGACTGCCAGCCCCGATAACTCTGAAAGCCATGTTCCCAATGCTGCGGAACAACCTGAGGATGAACGGTACGGACATTGCCCTCGACTTTGGCGAGTGGCATGCCACCACGAGTGATCCGTTCCATCGGGGTTGCCCTACCCAGATCAACAACGTCTATATCTTGATGTCGATTATATGGTCAGTTGTATGACCTAGTGCTTTCGTATGGCATCATTAATGCGCTTCTAGGGCGTTGTGCGATTGATTGGATGCTGCTAGAGCGCGCAATTACACGGCGAATCCGAATTGTTCCAATGTGAAAACCTGGAGCTGTCATGATGTTGTGAGACACGCGTATGTAGGAGAATGAGTGCATGTCCAAACGTCA
>NZ_JBQSYL010000067.1:0-2916 GCF_052379245.1 Glutamicibacter sp. AOP12-B1-11
CTGACTCCGAAATTGCCCGTTTAGGGTTCCTCTTACGGTGCGATGAAGAAGGCAAGCATTGCTGTGTTTGAATGAAGCGTGAAAGCTTCCAGAAATACTGTATACGTGATGTTGGGACTCCTGCTGACGCTCGCAGGAGCGGCAGGTGGTTTCGTGATGTTCTTGCAGCCATGGAGGAGCTGTCCTGAGATTGATGACAGTTCTGCAGGCTGTCCTGCGACATCAAATGATTTGGGCCTACTTGGCCTTGCCATTTCCATACTCCTCGTAGGGGTAGCGTTCTTGATCATGTCCAGGAGGTCAGAGCGGATTCCACTCGACGCTGCCGGCCCCTTTGGGAAACTCGACTAGGGTCCGATGCCGAGTCTCCTCAGCAATTGAGTGGCGCTCCGCATCTACCTTGCACCGTCCCGGTGAGGGTTCGGCTTACGGGACCGGCAATTTCCAAGTAGACGCCCCTTGCAGTATTCCTGCGATTGCTTATCTGGATATTGCGTCAGCCTCCGCAATGGCGGCTACTGACGTATCATTCACGCTCAGCATCACGCTGCTGTCCCGGCGATCAAAGAGGTGCGTAGTGATCGTCCAGCCGTTGGAATTCCAAATGCAGGGAAGCACTTTAGTGCCGTCCCATGGATGCTCTGGTTTTCCGAAGAGTTCGGTGAGTCGCATCCGTAGTTCGCTGAATCCACTTTGCGTAGCCGGGTCGCAGGATTCTTGAGTGCTGTAGAGATGGACGGTTACACCTAGAAACTGTCCGTTGTACGTGTCCCAGGTACTGAGGGGTTGTCCATCTAGGCCCATATCCAGCTCAGTTATCTGGTGAGGCGATTCATCATTCTCTAGCTCAGCCCGATCTCCAGATTTGAATCCAAGGCGAGCAAAGAGATTTTCGCGTTCTTCATCGCACCGTGGCCAAGGCTCGTCGACCAATTTCCTAACGAGTTCCACTACGGTGCCGGGCACCGGATTCAATTCCGATAAAGAAGAAGTCTCAGGCATATTGTGAGCTTACCTCGCAAAAAGTGAGACATTGCCGTTGGAGGTTCCCCAACTGGAGCCCTGATAGGTAGTGCCTACTATTCCCGGATTTAGTCTCGCTATGACCGAACGCATGAGGCGCATACACGGTATCGATAATCAGACGAACATGCTCAGCGCCTGCCGATAACTGTCGCTGTTTTCACGCGTTGCAAAAGCCATAAGAAGGGCATTCTCACCAAGTTTGCGTGTGAACGCGCCCGAACAAGGAATAGTGATGATCCTCCGGAGACCCGCGCGCCAAGCAGGGATAAGATCAGGGAGATCGCGCCACTCCGGACTGTCTTCGACTCTCGCCGGCAAAGTCGCCAGATAAGCGTCCCATCCCCGTTGCGACCACGTGCGGTAAGAGTCGCTGTCGAATGCGTCATCTCCGAATTCTTCGCGCCAGCCGGGACCCGCCATATCTGCATGCGCAGCAGCATGCCAAAATCGTGGCCACGCATACTCCCACTTGGCCCGAGTATCAGTACTGACCACTGCATCTCGGACGACCACGGGCGTATCTGACAGCAGCGGAGGGAGATCCTCGCCTGGAGGTTCCAACTCGTACGCTTCCCGGATCCAGAGCAACTCCAGGAGCAAACTAGGCCGATCATCGACGGCGATCGCCATGTCGTGCGGCCACGGATTTCCGGGCATCGGTTTGCTCGAACGCATACTTTCCCCCTGTCTCGGTCTATCCCATCCTCGTCGACCCGGGTTCTCGAAGCAACAGGCAGATGCCATGCAGAGCGATCCATCGCAGAGGCACGCCCAATGTCCCACAGAAGGTTCCCCTTGCGGGCTCCACCTGCATATCCTCTTGCGCGGTTCCAGCACCCGCAAGACGTCTACCAACAACGCGCAGTCCCGTCGCCATCATTCGTCGACGATTCCTCAATGCGGGCTCCCTTGGATGAGGGAGTCTCTAGGAACGTCGATTATAGAAATGAAAATCGCAAGAACATGCGCAAAAGTTCCTCAATTGAAAAGAAACTACGACGATTTCTTGTGTTTTTCCAGGACGCTGAAGTTGAATCTCCTCATGCTTAATATATGTCGCTAGTTGATCGCATATAGATAGAGAAACGGCTATAGGGCCTGCAGAAATCTGAACCACAGCCAAATAATCTTGTAACCTTCTTGCACGCTACCGCTGCTCAATTGCATCAGGGGTGCTGCGCGTTACATAACGACTGAAAGTAGATATACTCCGGGTAAGCCAAGTCACACAGGGGATCGGTTTATCGCTGAGGGGCAGGCGCCTTCGTCCTTTTACGACCGTTTCGAAAGAGTATATTTCGCGTGAAAAGATCAGTTCGTCTCCAAGGCCTCGCACTAATTGCGGTCATTCCTCTCCTCCTTACTTCCTGTAGTACCGATTCACCGAGTACGGAAACAAGTTCTTCTGCAGCAAGCAAGACGCCAGCAGAATCCCCTATGTCAGCAACACCAGCACCGGTGAGCAATGAAGATGATCCCCTTGATAACGGTGGCTACGCCGAATATACCTGGGATGAATTTGTGGAAAAACAAAAGGAAATGAGTGGCCTGAAATCATGGCCGGAGGTAGAAAGAATCAGATATGTTTCTCAGGAGGACTGGACTACAGAGCAAGCACAATGCCTGAATGCTCTCGGGTTCCCCACCTCCGTGGAGAGCGATGGATCGTTTACCACTAAAAGTACTGAGGGGCAGCAAGAAGCGCTTGCAGAAGCTTCCTATACGTGTGCAATTCAGTACCCGATGGACCTGAAATACAGCCAAGCCCTGACCCGAACGCAGCTACGTATCTTCTACGGCTACTACCGCGACACCGTCATCCCATGCCTCCAAGACCATGGGGTTGAAACCGGCTCACTGCCAAGTGAAGAAACCTTCGTTGAAGGAACT
>NZ_JBQSYL010000068.1:0-2848 GCF_052379245.1 Glutamicibacter sp. AOP12-B1-11
GTTATGTATACGACCCCAAGATTCTAAATCATGACTTAGAGCAAGAGTATGCGGAGATCGAAAGCAACGGCATCCCAGTTATCAACAAAATGCGCGACGGCAATTACGCGTTGTCTGATGCCGAAACAAAAGCGCTGGTTGCATTCCTTGATATGCATCTTGATCGTGGCCGCTATGCAAATCAAGCTAAAGTGTTGGCCCCCGCAATTTTAGTGAAAACTGATGGCCAGCATGAAAACTCCGAGCTGAATCTCGGCGACCGCCTACTACTTTCACAGGCATTGCCGGAAGTGCTTCGGTTGAGCAAGCTGGGCATCGAAGAATGGCCTTGGCACGTAATAACGCAACCCGGTTTGGTTACCGGAGACGGTGCGGTTCTCTTGTGGTGTGAAACTGGTAGCGTGGAAGTGAATACAATTTCCTTCCCATTGTCTCCGACTCAATTGCTCGTCATTGGACAGCCACTCGCTGACGGTACTTGGCCCAACTTGCGACTCACACAGAACTGCAAGCGCTGGATTGTCGGAGAGCTAGGCACGCTCAATCTCAACTTTGCTAAAGCAGATGGAACCCGCAAATAGAGTGCTTGCGGATGGTGGCTGATGTAAGCCCGAAACTGGTCAGAAGTCACGAGCGAGCCGACGTGCGAACCTTCTTCGGCTACCACTAGTCCACTTTCGATCGATGATTTTCGACCCCCGATCTGGCAATCTAGTTTGTATGGCTAATAAACTTCCTACAGTCCTAATAGACGACGTCGACAGCTTGAAGTCCGAAGAGCTGGTTCTTCTGTATCGAGATGATGAAGATTACTCAAAAAATATTCCTGACATGGGCGGTGTTGTAAGACTGATCAGCCAGTCAAATCCAAGAGTGTGGAGAATTAGGTACCGAGACGCTCAAACAGCTGGCTTCCGAGACGAGCTCATTAACCTGAATAACTATGAAACTGTGCTCGGCGTTTCAGGTGAATCAGACTTCTTTCTTGGAAAGAGATAACTTCGATCAATAACGATCATTTCTGGTCGGCGATCGTCGCGCACTACCGTGTAGTCACTAGGTGACGAAGAAAAGGCAGTCAAGCACCGCTTGAGGTGTCTGGCTGCCCGCACGGGGTGCACGATAAGTCACGTGACCTTGAGTACGCATCGGAAACGGACCAGTGCGTCCATCATATTCTCGAACGCTGCGGGATGGTGGCTTCGTTTTTCGTCCGGTTGAGGCGAAGCCGCACGCCGCAAAAGGACTAAGGGCATCAAATTCAAGATTCCCTCAACAAGTCTCATGACTTGATGCCAATCGCTGCGAGGCTGTCGTGTGTTGCACGGGTCAGTATTGCGGCATGACTTTCTCAAGGGGAACAGATGGAAACTTTCACGACGTTGCTGATCGGTGGCGGAGGGCTTTGCGTGTCTCTCAGCTTTATTCTCGGAGTTGTAGAGCTGGCAACGCTCCGCACCGTTCGCCCGCCGAAACGGCGGAGTTTTACTTATATTCGGTTAGCCGCAACGCAGTATCAGACGGTTTTTGCGCCCGCAATGGGGGCGCTGATCTCAGGTCTCTTGGTCAGTATTTCAGCATCCTTCTTCTACGAAAGCCTCAAAGAGCAGGAAGACTCAGGGGCGCAGCTGGTTGGGGTGGTTGCATTCATTGTCGGAGCAATCGCGTTGACAGCCACCCTTTGGTCCACACTTAAGGATGTTGGTGAACCTGTGGATTTAGCTCGCGATCCGTTCACCATTCGTGCCGCTGCGGAAGAGAGCGTCTTAGAGCCACACAACGGGAGACTTGATCCGGAGGTCTTGGCCAAACAGCTCGACGAATGGAACGAAAACATTTCTGCCCGATCCATGAATCTCTCTGTGAAAAGAACCTCCCAGCGACTCCACCGAAGTCTCAACCAAGGAGCGCAAACACGGACGTTTTGGCTCTCAATTCTCCGATCCTTGCAGGTCTACTACGCGGCGATCCTCCGATTCCCTTTCAGATTTATATGGCCCATCTTTGGCCTCCTGGCGGTTACATCTGGGATCGTGTGGTTTGCTATCGGTTTTGCAAAGCTCCCGTTCGCCACTTCATGGAAACCATGGGCTGTAGTGGGTCTGCTCACACTGGCTGGAGTGATCTTTACCTTGTTCTACTGCGCAACAAGGGGT
Source organism: Glutamicibacter sp. AOP12-B1-11 (assembly GCF_052379245.1). Lineage (NCBI taxonomy): Bacteria > Bacillati > Actinomycetota > Actinomycetes > Micrococcales > Micrococcaceae > Glutamicibacter > Glutamicibacter sp. AOP12-B1-11. The sequence goes on from NZ_JBQSYL010000068.1 coordinate 2,157, forward strand.
AACCGTGCCCGACTGTGGCACCGCATCAACCTTGTCGCGCTCGAGGATGCAAGAAATGCGATAGTCAAAGCGAAGGCTACTCATGCCTCAGTCACAGCTGAGAATGAGCTTCTTCAACGGGTTCTGACAAAGGCAGATAAGTTTCTCCAGCAAGATCACGCTGCGCCGGCCAGAACAGGCCGCATTATTATGCGCTTCGGGAGATTTAGCGTTTCCAAGGACTGATCACCCAAAATTCCCATAGACAGTCGCATTAGCATTTTGGGTATCTTTCATGATTCACAATGAGAGACGAAAGCACGACCATAATCACCATGGTTGGGTCCCTTTAAGCAGTCCAGCAGCTATGCGATAGCTAACTGATTCTCTCTAACCCACTCATCCCAAAACCGGGACGGCGTCAACCCATCCAAAGACCCATGGGGACGCTCATGATTGTAAATGTCTTTCCATTCATCAGCCAAATACTTCGCTTCCACCATAGTGTCCATAATTTCCCCGGAAAGCTGTTCACGCCGGAACTGCGCATTGAACGACTCGATAAAACCGTTCTGCCAAGGTGAGCCCGGATCGATAAACGCAGTGGACACCCCCACAGTGTTGCACCAATCCACCAGCGCGTCAGCAGTGAACTCAGGCCCGTTATCACACCGCACAAACGTTGGCTGGATCCCAGTTTCAGCAATGATGTC
>NZ_JBQSYL010000069.1:0-2525 GCF_052379245.1 Glutamicibacter sp. AOP12-B1-11
CCAGGGTTCTGGACATGCTCAAACAGAACCCACCAAAAGATCCCCGAGAAATCGGGGATCTTTTGCGTTAAACCTCTATTAATTCACACCCACTTTCGATAGAATTTAACTGAACATACTAGTCGGGGCGTGGAGGTGGAAAGATGGCATATATGAACGCCGAACCCTTCCTCACCTTCAACCCACGCCCCGAAGCAATACCCATCGGACACGCGGCAGGTTTACTCGAAGATGATCACGGCGGGCAAGTGTTCATCCACGGAATGCTCTGGCACTCCTGGACCACCGGCGATGACACCTCCAAACGATTAGCAGCTGTGTCGTTGTGGCGGATGAAAGCGGCCTCAGCCGCAGAAATAGGCCACGCCTTCGGCGTCATCGAAGACACTATTTGGCACTGGCACCGCACGCTGAACACCACCGGCCTGAACTCGTTGACTAGTGAGAAACGTGGACCGAAAGGCGGCTCCAAACTCACCAAAGAGGTCATCACCCGCATTCAACAGCTACGCGCCAGCGGCCTGACTCTGACGGCAACTGCCGCGCAAACCGGTGTCTCGGAATTCAGTGTCCGCCGCGCCATGAAGCTGGACCCCGCCACTGGCCAACCACCAGTACCTGGCCAGGATTTGAGGACCGCTGACCTCACCGAAGCAATCCAAGAAGAACTACCGATACTGCCAACCCCGGCGCCACGCACCGAAGAACGCCTCGCCGCGTCCACCGGAACCCTGACCGAAGCGGTCCCGGTGTTCACTCCAGCCGCGAAGATCCCCTACGCCGGACTACTGCTCGCATTACCAGCGTTGGAAGCCACCGGTCTGCTGTCCTGTGTTCATCAGGTGTATTCAGCATTGAAGCCTGGATTTTATGGGCTGAACACCACCATCCTTGAAGCGGTGCTGCGCACCTTGGCCGGGGAGCCACGCGCCGAAGGCGCGAGGCGGTTGAAGCCAGCAGATTTGGGCAGGATTCTGGGGTTGGACCGTGCCCCGGAAGTAAAAACCATCCGCCGCAAGCATCAGGAACTCGCCGCCCAAACCCATGCAGTCGAACTGCTTGTTGCCTTAGGAAAACACCACCTCGCCAGCACGGAACCAACAGGTGAGGGCGATGCGCTGGGGTTGCTGCTGTATGTGGACGGGCACGTACGCTCCTACCAAGGGTCCAAAAAAATCGGTAAGCAGTACTCGACCCGCCTGAAATATCCGGTGCCGGCGTCCATGGAAACGTGGGTTTCTGACGCGTCTGGTGCGCCGGTGTTCATGGTGATGGCCGCGCCGTCCAAGAATCTGGTCGGTGAGCTGCGCGGCCTGGTTCCTCAGTTGCGTACGCTGGTGGGTGACCAGAGGCGGGTTCTGATCGGCTTTGACCGTGAAGGCTGGTCCCCAGCGTTGTTCGAGTATTTGTATGAGCAAGGGTTTGACGTATTGACTTGGCGCAAGGGCAGTATCCCGGACCTTGATCCAGGAATATTCCGTAAGGCGAGGTTCACTAATCAGTGGGGCCAGGATCATGAGTGGAAGCAGGCTGCTGACACTGTCGTCGGGGTTGAGGTGGATGCCAAGGCCCGTAAGAACGCTGAAGCGGCCGGCGAAGCATCGGATGAAACAGGGGCGCTGGTTCCGTCCGTTGGCGTCACCGTGGACGGGATGTTTGGGATGCGGCAGGTCAGCCGGATCGTTGCTGCCGGCAAGCAAGTGCGTGAGAGTACCGGGGAAGCGGATCGCCAGATTCATCTGCTGACTACGAATACTACGTTGAGTGCTGGGGAGTTGATCTTCCATATCGGCAGGCGTTGGCGGCAAGAAAATTACTTCCGATACGCCCGCCAGCACTTTGCTTTGGACTCCCACGACACCTATCAGCACACCGTGGATGACGTGACCCGTAGCGTGCCGAACCCGGCGAAAGAGAAAGCGAAGCAAGCACGAGATGCGGCAGCAGCAGTGGTGAGCACGCTGAGCAGCGTCGCTGACGCACAGATGTTGCGGTTGAACACTCCGGAACCAGGGGAAACCCGGGTGGTCAGTAACGCTGAGGTTAATCAGATTAACGCGCCGGTGATCAAAGCGGAACAAGCACTGCACAAGGCTACAAAGAAGTGGGAGAAGATCCCTGCCCGGCTGCCGTTAGGTGAAGTAAATCCGGGACAACTGGTGTTGGAAACAGAGCATAAGCAGTTGCTTCATGCGGTGCGGATGTCCGCATTCAATGCGTCCATGGCCATGGTCGCTGACATTCGTTCACACACCGGGTTGAGATCTGTGTTCAAGGACGCGAATGAGTTCGTGCGTCAAGCGTTGACCGGTAGTGGGGATTTGGACCCACGAACCGACGGCTTTTTGGACGTCGTCTTGGATCCGTTACCTACCCGGCGGGAAACGGTGGCGTTGGGTGAGATGTGTGAACGGCTCTCTGAGACACGCACCCGGTATCCGGGGACGGACCGGGTGTTGCGGTATCGGGTGAAGAATCATTGCTGAGTGTTGAGTTTATTTTTTAGCCGATGTCCAGAACCCTGA
>NZ_JBQSYL010000070.1:0-2307 GCF_052379245.1 Glutamicibacter sp. AOP12-B1-11
GTCGTTGTCGAGCTGATCCCTAGCCCGTGCAGATCTTCATTCAGGTATGTGAATAGGTGACCGCGTCGCAAAGCGGTCTGCATGTTCTCGTACGCTTTGCGCAGTCGGTGATGGGTGTACCACCAGGTGCGGGTGCTGCGAATTCTTTGGGGCATCGCACCGTTCCATTGCGCTGCCTAGGTGCGTTCGTTGATGAGGAATTGATGCTGGGCGTGCCAGGCCGCGAAGGCGGCCATCCATTGGGCCGCTGCTTCTTGGGTGCGGATATTCGTGAGTTTTAGGCTCAAACATGCGTAATGACTTACCGGCTGGCAAGCGTGGGTTCAGGGTCAGGTAGGTACGGACATTGCCTTGGATATGAATCAGGCACCGCTGGATCTTCACGTTGGGCCAGAACTCTTTCATCGCTTTCATCAGCCCTGATCCGCCATCGGTGAAGACGACTTTCGGTTCAGGGAAATGCTTCAGCACCGCTGTCCACGCCGCTGATTTTTCTCGGTCGCACCATTGCCATCCGATGACGTTCCGTTGGTCGATAGCGATCAGCAGGCACCAGCCATGCCGGATGTAGATACCGTCGACTTGGATCTCGTCGAAGACTTCTGCGGTGTGGTTCAGGAAAGGATGGACGTTCCAGCACCAAGCGGTTTGGTGGCGGAAGGTCCGGCCGGTTCCTCCGCCGTGTTCTGCTTGGGTTTGTTTGCTCATGAGCCAGTTGACGAAGCTGGCGAGTTGGTTGCGTGCGGTGAGGTCTTCTCGTTTGAAGGTGGTGCTGGCGTTGCAGTTGAGGCAGCGCCATCGTTGCTTGCCATTGCGTTTCCCGTTTTTCTTGTGGGGGCTTTGGCAGATACTACTGTGAGACTTTCCTGTAGCTAGTCTGGGACTGGCTGGCAGGATGGGAACAAGATCCATGTGAAACTTGATCCTGCCCCGAAAAAACGGGGCAGGATCAAGACTGCAGGCACCATTTATTGCCTATAGGCCGCGATTCGCTTTCCGGTTCGAGATGGTTCGGAAACTGCCGTTCTTGGAGATAAGTTGTTGGTCACTCTCATTCCTGATTTTTATGTCTCATAGACCGAGTCTGATAGTCCCTGACAATTCGCGCTACTGCTAAGTCGAATACAGTGGCGCCGGACGTAGACTGACCTCTGGTTCGTTCTGACTCATGAACCAAGTTGAGTACGCGGACAAGAGGTAATGACAACTTACGTTTTAACTGGCGCTGTGTCCGGAATAGTCGCCGCTACTGCGGAACTGCTTCGTCAATGTGCAGAACAGGTGGTTGGCGTGGATCTTCGCAACACTGACATCTGCGCAGAATTGTCGACCGTTGAAGTGTTGAAGTGTTGAAGTGTTGAAGTGTTGAAGTGCGGGAGAGTGCTATCGATCTGACCAAACTTCAATGTCATGGAAAGGTTGATGTGGTGATCGCCTCTGCGGGAATGGCTGCACCTGAGGCGCTGACGATAGCCGCTAACTATTTCGGTGCAGTTCAATTTGTGGAACGACTTCAGCCGTTGCTTGCAGAATCTGCAGATCCTCGCGGAGTGGTTGTATCATGGATGGCCATCCTTCAAGAGAATTCAACGGAACTTGTGGACGCTATGCTTGCCGGCGATGAACTAGAAGCATTGCGGACTGGCGACAAGCTGCAAGCGCAGGGTCCGGCGGCCGAATACTTGAACTACGCGTCTTCTGAAGGATCCATCAGCCGTCGGTTGCGTCGATAAAGCCCTACGGCCAATTGGGCTGGGGCCTACCTTGCGCTGAGCGCTGTTGCGCCTGAAACCGTCATCACCAATATGACGAGGGAGCTGTCGGCCACTGAACCTTGCCGCGTCATGGTGGATGCGAACGTTCCAATACCGCTGAACTATCATTCCTAGGCAAGCGCGACTGCAAAGTTATTGCTATGGCGTGCGAGTGTCGAGAATACACACGTAACAGGACAGACCATTTACGTGGACGGTGGAGTCGATGCAACCTGGCGTGGAGACGACGTTTGGTCCTAGCAGACTTGTGCGTGCTTAGATCTCCGGTGCTGTTGGCCATGGCTGATGATGTATCGACGTCGATCACTATGATGAGCCTCGACGAAACGATATGCGGGGCATGCAAATGAAGGCATTGCCTGTTGGTAAGGGAAAAAGTAACTATCTCTTGTTCTCAGTTACATTTACATCTAAAAGGTAACTAATATAGTGGACTCGTTACACATTCGGTCCCGGCCCTCGGCCACGAGGAACACTACTGGTTGTCTGAACAGGACGCCTTCACGTCAAGAACGAAGTGAGCCAAGAACAA
>NZ_JBQSYL010000071.1:0-2100 GCF_052379245.1 Glutamicibacter sp. AOP12-B1-11
AAGTTGACGGACGCACCCTCATGGACTTGCTTGGCTATAGTCCTGGAATCATCGCCCAGCATGCGTCAAGAGCAGCCGCACCTATGGCTGACTATATTGATCTGAAGAGGTCTGCTCCTCAGATTGAAGAGAACCCCTAGTCTTGAGGTTCTTCAAGCATCGGATCACTGACCTACAACTCTGAAGGTCTCATCAGGGAGCCATCAAAAGTACCTGGATCCGGAGCAAACGGATAACAGGATTTCCCATCAGAAAAGACTTTATTTGTTCCTGCCGCACATCGTGAGGTTTCAGATGAACGTCGCGCTCTACACCGAAACTAGCTGCTGGCGTGTGTTCTATCCTCAAATAGGCATCAGGCAGATCTAGTTTCGTCCCATAGCAATACGCTCATAAGCTCGATGGATTCTCTTGAGGCACATGGTGAGGACCATTAGCAGATGGCCCCCCGCAGCAATGGAGAAGCACGAGATAATACGAATTATCGTCTCTTCACTGGGATCGAGGTTTGCAGGAGCTCCGACCCACTCGGTAGATCCAACAATCACTAGGAAGAAGACCAGTAGCAGCCCCCAAAGCATTGCCCATAGACAGTTGAACATTATCTCATCCAGTAGTTCCAAATCGGCATCGATGATTAGAGGATTATTGGGCAAGGAGGTTCGTAGCTGGAAGAGGAACACCGCAACAGCGAATAAAAGTCCGGAAACTATAGAAATCCCAGCAACAGCGTTGTCTACTTTTACCAACCTGAAGTCTAGAAACCAAGCGATAGCACTTAAAGCCACGGGTATTCCCAGTTGCATCAAATAATCCGGGACATGAATCTTTCCCGTTTGCCCGTTCCTGAGTGTTAGAAAATGATCTCTAGGAATTCGCCAGAGGGACAGCTTCCCCATGTTTTGCTCCTAGACTATCGCTCCAGCGCGGCTCCCAATTTATTTTGCCGGTTATTCCCGCAATTTCAGATAACTGCTCAACGCACTTTGCCACCAGGTCGTCCACAATTAGCTGCTCGGTATTGTCTTCGTTGAGTACCAACCGAAAGCTTGGAGCGCCCCCGCCATCAACTAAAAATTTCTTTTGTCGCTCGCCGTCGACCAACGTGACATAAATATCTTCCTTTTCATGATCCTCATCGACTGGAATGCCGACGACTCGCTTTGCTGCACTCTTGTCAGTTGCCAACTTTCCAAGAAGATCTCGATTAAAGAATGCACGGCGATGCGGTCTTGCGATATGAGATATGGCCCCCACTTCGACGTGTACGCCGTCTGCAGCGTCGACTGACTTACCCTCGACTCTGAGCTCAACCTCTTTCAACTTGGCATGTTCTGCCCAAGCGTCGCCTTCCGACACAGCGGAGCAGTCCATCTTAATGAGGCGTAGGAGGTCAGCTATATGTTCAGAAAACAATTGGCGAAGACGGATCCCGCCCGCGCCACGGCGTGAAGATTCTGTCATCAAGAATGCGGAGCGTCCTTTTTCAGGAACTAGAAGAAGTGTGCGAGTTGTTCCAGTTGGTGCATGGCGCGACGAAAGCTGGAATTCGGATTCGCCGGTTTCTGAATCGACTACTTCCCCGGACTCACCGCTGGAACCGACTGATGTTTCTACTACAACGACCCGCGAAGCGTACCTGGATATACCTGTCACATTGACCCAAGTGTTTTTACTTTTGTCGACGGTATCTTCTCTTGTCAGCCTACTCAACCAATCGGAGAATATATCTAGGAGATCGCTACCTAGTAGATCAACCGGCGCGAAAACACGTCCAGCTCCTTCGCGCTTGCCCTTCTCACGAAAAGTTAATTCATGAATAGTAAGGACTCTTCTAGCCATCTGCTCCCCCATAACAATCGAAACTAGATCTCAAATGAAACTTACAGCATTAGGCCGACATTTAGAGATAACTGAGCGGAGTATGGTGAGCCCCAGATAGCATTTCAGTCCATGAGTGAACGACATGTCTGAGGGGTATCAAAATCGTTCGTTTAAGACACACTTAAAGCAGGCTCCCATGGAGTGCGACGGGTAGCTTCATCGGTCACTTGAGCCGCACCGCTACATGACGATTCAGGTGTTCCGTAAGGGGAACCC
>NZ_JBQSYL010000072.1:0-2062 GCF_052379245.1 Glutamicibacter sp. AOP12-B1-11
GCACCGCCTATCCCCGACTAGAGCGATGATACGTTACGCTCAGAACCAGATTATCAATCGTTCTGTTGCTGCGGTCTGAAAACGGTATTTGAAAGCGGCGCATAGGCATACCAGCCAGTGCTCTCGCCACGACGAGTCGCCTCCCGCGCACGCGCTACTTCCTCTTCAAATTCTTTAAGTTCAATAGCCAAAGAATCGAACACTGCCGCAGCTCCAGGGTTGAGAGCTGGTCCCCTCCCCCGAAATTTGCGTTTCGGTGAGTTTTCAACGAACACGACTAATTCGATTTCGAATTTGTCGCCAAGTTCATCAGCCACACGTTGCGCCAATTGTTCACCCTCTGCACCGAATCTTCGGGCCAGACCTGCGGATTTCCACTCATAGTCACGGTTCAAGCCGTCATAGTACGACTGTTCCCACTGCGAAAGTTCGCGTGTCAAAGTACCGGACAGCTTGGCAGTGTCGTAGTCAATTGGTTCGTTAAACCAAAGCACCGTGTCTGCATAATCCGGAAACAGGCGCACCGTTGAGGGCGCAGCTTTCTGCGAAGAATTCATACCGCGATCATACCGACACAGACCAGAGACGCATCCTCAGTATTGTCACCCCTATGGGGCGGTACAGCGGCTGAAAAGGCCACCAAACTCTGAGCCGACGCACCATCGACCCCTAGTTAAGCTTTCCCCATGGACCGGCAGACTCTAGCGGAATTCTCTCTGACTTCAGCGACGTGATCAATAACGCTATCCCTGCGAGCAGTACTGCAATGGCCAATCCGAGCAGGGCCGTGTCGTCGGACGTCGCTGGGCAGCCCGCAGAACTGTCATCGATCTCAGGACAGCTTCTCCAAGGCTGTAAAAACATCACGAAACTCCCTACGACGCCCAACAGAACGAACAGGACTCCCAATGTCACGTAAATGGTCTTACGGAAAGAATGCATCCTTCATTGAATCACGGTTTCACTAGGTTCTTCGTCGCCCCATAAGCGGAACTCTCTGCGGACAACCAATCGGCACATGGAGTGTTAGCCGCATCAGACAGCGTCGGGGATGAGCCAGTTCCAAACGGATGTGACTCATTTTTCAGATTTCTTGCTTGTCCTGAAGAAGATGTAACCGAATGCTCCCGCAAACAGTGCAGCCCATATGAAACGCACTGATTCGTCGGGTTCCCACGCGTCCATAACAGCGAAGAGGACTACGAATGTGAGCAGGGTGCATGCAACGTTGACCATCTTTTCCATTGGAAGCCTCTGTTTATGATTGGAGCAGTGAAAGTGCGTGGGCCCAGCTAGAAGGGGAGATTGCCCGTCTGCAGCGGATGCACGATTATGATCCCGGTTATTTTTCCGGCGCCATTGTAGGCAACTCGCCCGATCCATTCACCAGCTTCGTGATTGAGCCGAGTCTGAACGATCAGCCCGCCAGCAAGAAACTGGTTCAGTTTCTGCGCAAGGACATTTCTTCCATCTGCAGTTTGAATGGTGGTGTTCGAGCAAGATTTAAACCCGCCACTGTCTGCAACGACTTGATCCCAGACACCCATGACATTCTTCTTCGTCAGGGCTCGAGAGCAAGTGAAGGTCATCATGGATTTCACAGAGCCGTAATCTGCTTTGCTGAGGTACTCAAAGACCTCTTCGGTACGCGAGGTGAGATCGATGATCGGGTTGCCTACAGTTCCTTCATCTGGCATTGCTGCCGATACGGTTCCGAACCGCTTAAACGCTGCTTGTCGAGTGATCCCAAAGGTAGTCCCAATGTCTTGCCATGACACACCCCGCGCCCTTGCTACGGCAACGGATTCCTCCAAATGCGCTCGAGCTGCCCGCTCGATTTGGTTGCCGATCTCGACAGCGTTCAGCGCACCAGCCTCGGTGGTCGGTGCTGTTCCGAGATTTGCGGCGTCAGCAAGGAGCACAGCAAGCCGTTCAAGTGGAGAATTCGTACGTCCTGTCATTGTTCAAACCTAACGCAGGAATGAGAAATGTCAACCATTGCATGACAATTCACGTACTGGTGGGTGTGCGGATCAAAACGTTAGCGAATCGTCCCGGATAG
>NZ_JBQSYL010000073.1:0-1748 GCF_052379245.1 Glutamicibacter sp. AOP12-B1-11
GCTAGCCCAGATTTTTCATGAGGTCTCTGACGGCCGCCGAAATCCGATACCCAGGATTCCCGGCGGCCGTTACTGATTCCGCCCACGCCAAAGAACGCCGAAACACCAGCGCTGGGTGCCAGGCTCCACCGACCTGGACTGAAATGATCTTTCAAAACCAAAGAAACAACAGGACAACCGCCAATTCAAGCAGCCAGCTCACCGCGCCGCCACCGCTGAAACAACACACCAATACCTTCCTGCAACTGGCAAAGCAACTGGCCTTCTGGTGCTCTCACCGGGATCAACAGCCGGCGCTGCCGCCCACCAGAGACGATTTTCCCAGCCATCGAAAACAGCCGGTACCGCCACCGCTTCAGATCCCACACCGAAGCCCCATGACCACCAGGCAGCGCAGCTAGCTGCAGCCATGCGACCAAGTTCAAAGCGAACATTGCCAGGTCAGCCCACGCCTGATTCGCGGCAAAAGACCAATACGGCAGCTTGCCCAACCCCGTGCTCTTGAGCGTTTTGATCCGATTTTCGCACCGGCCACGCGCACGATGCCGAGCATCAAGGAACGCCACGTTGAACCGCGGAGCATTGGTCAAGAACGCCGTCACCCGATTGCCATCCGTATCGAACAAGTTCGCTTTCGCACCAGGATGCAACGGCTCAGCACGCAGGTAAATCCGAGTTCCAGGCGGGTATTGCCTCAACTCCAAGACCTTCGTTGCATCAATCACCCACGCATCATCACGCTGATCTCCGTTAGCGTCCAGGGCTGGTTCCCAGTACTTCTTCTGATCGATCCACCGGATGAACCGCTCCTTGAGCACCGGCAGCGAATACGACGTGGAGAATTGGATCCCCAGCGAATCCAGGTGGTGCAAGAACTCCCTGGAGGAGCCGGCACTATCGGTACGGACCAGGATCTTCTCACCACGAAGGCTCCTGTGCTCGTCATAGAAATCATCAGGCAACTGAGCCAGCGCTTGGCCGAGCACCTCGATATGCGAGGCGGCGGAATTAGCGCCCCGGTTTCCCGGGCGCAACTGCACGGCGAGGACTTCGCCGGTGCCATGGCCTTTGCCGTAGTCAGCCATGGCAATCATCGGTGAAAAACCGTACCCACCTTTATACGTCCCAGCGCTGTTTTCCTTCTCAGAATGAACATGCACTAGCGACGCATCGAGGTCAATAATCAGCGGATTGGCTGCCGTGGCCAGCCGGGCTGGATTCCGCGGCCCGGCCGCATTCCAGACTTTGGAGCGCAGGCTGCGGGTCATGGTGGCGAACCCGTAGGAGAAAGCTTCAGGCTGTTCTTTGATCCGGCCCATGAACCTGCTGATCGTGGCATCCGACGCTACTGAGCCAAAGAGTCCTGGTGCGGCACGCAGCTGGTCAATATCTGTGGCTTGCTCGCCGCCGGCCGCCAAGGACAGGGCCAGTGCGCCGAGGATCTTGCCCGGACGGTGCGTTGCGGTAGCGGGCACGAACTGGCTGAACCGGTCCTCGCAGAGCCTGCGGAAGTCCACCGCGTTCAGGAAACTGGTCAGCACCGACAACCCTGCATGGGAGACCAGAGATTGACCGGTGAGTTGGGTCGGGATGGCAGGGAAAACGTGGGTAGAATGGTTCACAGAAAAGGTGATCCTTTGTACGGGTATTTTGGAAGCTTCGACACTCCTATTTTCCCTGTTCAGGTCACCTTTTCATCTTTTAAGTCAGTTAATGACTGCCGTCGTCATGAAATACCCGGGCTAGCG
>NZ_JBQSYL010000074.1:0-1740 GCF_052379245.1 Glutamicibacter sp. AOP12-B1-11
CCCAGATTTTTCATGAGGTCTCTGACGGCCGCCGAAATCCACGACCAAGGGATTCCCGGCGGCCGTTTCTGATTCCGCCCATGCCAAAGAGCGCCGAAACACCAGCGCTGAATTCCAAGCTCCACCCACCCGGACCAGAATGACCTTTCAAAACCAAAGAAACAAGGAAACACCACTGCCAGTTCAGGCAGCAAGCTCACCGCGCCGCCACCGCTGGAACAACACGCCAACACCCTCGTTCAGTTGGCATAACAGTTGTGCTTCTGGTGCACTTTTAGGGATCAATAGCCGGCGCTGCCGCCCACCAGAAACGATTTTTCCCGCCATTGAAAACAGCCGGTACCGCCACCGCTTCAGATCCCAACGCCCAGCTTCATGATCACCAGGCAGCGCAGCTAGCTGCAGCCATGCGACCAAGTTCAAGGCGAACATTGCCAGGTCAGCCCACGCCTGATTCGCGGCAAAAGACCAATACGGTAGCTTGCCTAACCCGGTGTTCTTCAAGGTTTTGATCCGGTTCTCGCACCGGCCACGCGCCCGGTGCCGAGCATCAAGGAACGCCACGTTGAACCGCGGAGCATTGGTCAAGAACGCCGTCACCCGGTTCCCGTCGGTATCGAACAAGTTCGCTTTCGCCCCAGGATGCAACGGCTCAGCCCGCAAATAAATCCGAGTTCCCGGCGGGTAGTCCTTCAGCTCCAAGACCTTGCTCGCGTCAATCACCCACGCATCATCACGTTCCTGCCCGTCAGCAGTGAGCGCTGGTTCCCAGTACTTCTTCTGATCGATCCACCGGATGAACCGTTCCTTGAGCACCGGCAAAGAATACGAGGTGGAGAACTGGAGCCCCAACGAATGCAGGTGGTGCAAGAACTCCCGGGACGACCCAGCGCTATCTGTGCGGACAAGGATCTTCTCACCGCAGAGGTTCCCGTCCTCGTCATAGAAATCATCAGGCAACTGAGCCAATGCTTGAGTGAGCACCTCGATATGGGATTTTGCGGAGTTCGCTCCACGGTTTCCCGACCGCAGATGCACGGCGAGGACTTCGCCGGTGCCGTTGGCTTTGCCATAGTCAGCCATGGCAATCATCGGTGAAAAACCGTACCCGCCTTTATACGTTCCTGCGCTGAATTCCTTGTCAGAGTGGACATGAACCAACGATGCGTCGAGGTCGATAATCAGCGGATTGGTTGCCGTAGCCAGCCGGGCTGGATTCCGGGGCCCGGCCGCATCCCAGACTTTGGAACGCAGGCTGCGGGTCATGGTGGCGAACCCGTAGGAGAAAGCTTCTGGCTGTTCTTTGACCCGGCCCAAGAACCGGCTAACCGTGGCATCCGAGGCTACAGGACCGAAGAGTTCTGGTGCGGCTCGTAGCTGGTCGATGTCTGTGGCTTGCTCGCCGCCGGCCGCCAATGACAGGGCCAGTGCGCCGAGGATGTTTCCTGGACGGTGCGTTGCGGTGGCGGGTACGAATTGCGAGAATCTGTCTTCGCAGAGCCTGCGGAAGTCCACCGCGTTCAGGAAGCTGGTCAGCACCGACAGCCCTGCATGGGAGACCAGGGTTTGGCCGGTGAGTTGGGTCGGGATGGCAGGGAAAAGGTGGGTAGAATGGTTCACAGAAAAGGTGATCCTTCGAACGGGTATTTTGGAAGCTTAGACACTCCCATTTTCCCAGTTCAGATCACCTTTTCATCTTTTAAGTCAGTTAATGACTGCCGTCGTCATGAAATACCCGGG
>NZ_JBQSYL010000075.1:0-1719 GCF_052379245.1 Glutamicibacter sp. AOP12-B1-11
ACCTGTATCGTGCCACGGTTAGTGATTGAACATCATCAATACCCGTTGACCTGACCATTCATCCGGTCGGAAGATCGAAAAGGGTCACTAATTCACATGCCCACCGTAGGCTAGAAGCATGACCATGAGATTCATCCGGAAGGTCCGCACCAAGTCAGGTGCCGTCGCCGTGCAAATCGTGAACCGGACCGGACGCGTTGTCACCGGTATTGAACACATTGGCTCAGCACACACAGACGCTGAACTCGGAATCCTCCTGGTCAAAGCCGAAGCACAACTTCACCCAGGGCAGCAGACCTTCGACTTCGGTGATATCGAGCAGGCCCCTGTGAAAACCAGCGATATCGCAGATTGGCGAGACCCTGAAACCATCAAACAATCCGATGCAAAACAGTCCAGAAGCATCAGCGCGACCGGTAAAGTCATCGCTTCCCCAGCGATGATTCTCTGGGAGATTCTTGAAGCCGCTTACGACCGGCTTGGATTCAATGTCCTTGACGATCCGGCATTCAAGGCCATGGTTCTGGCGAGACTGATCGAGCCGACCTCGAAAGCACAGAGCATTCGTGTCCTCCAGCAAATTGATGCGCCGCACCCCTCATTGCGCACGTTGTTCCGTAGCCTGGGCGCCTGTATCGACAAGGACTACCGCGACCAGCTGGCCAAAGCCATGGTCGCCTACCGGTCAGCAACCGCAGGCCTAGCATCGTTGGTGATGTACGACGTGACCACGCTTCATTTCGAGGCGAAGGACGAGGACAAGCTGCGCAAAGTAGGCATGAGCAAGGAACGCCGCGTCGACCCGCAAATCCAGGTCGGGCTGCTCGTGGATCCGGCAGGGTTCCCGCTGGAACTGCACATGTTCGAGGGGAATAAGGCCGAAACCACTACGATCATCCCCGTGCTCGAAGCGTTCCAACAACGCCACGGCATCACCGACCTGGTGGTCGTGGCTGACGCGGGCATGCTTTCGGCCAACAACTTGAAGGCGATCGAGGACGCCGGGTTCACGTTCATTGTCGGCTCTCGCCTGACCAAGGCACCCTACGACCTGCAGGAGCACTTCGACACGAAGGGCAACCGGTTCACCAATGGTCAGGTCTTGGAATCCACGCGTGTGATGGGCACGGGGAAGAACGCGCGGGAGCGCAGGGTGGTGTATCAGTGGTCGGCGAAGCGTTTCGCCAGGGACAACCGGAATATCAACCTCATGGAACGCAAGGCCCTGGCGGTGGCCGAGGGCAAATCGCCTATGAAGAAGGTGCGGTTCCTGAAAGTATCAGGGGCCGAGAAAGAGCTGGACGAGAAAATCATCGAACGAGCCAGGATGCTGGCCGGCTTGAAAGGCTACGTCACCAATCTGCCGGTCGAATCGGCACCTGCCACGCAGGTGATCAGTGCTTATCACGATTTGTGGCAGGTGGAGGCCTCGTTCAGGATGACGAAGTCGGATCTGCGGGCCAGGCCGATCTTCCACCGTGAAAAGGATTCTATCGATGCCCACTTGACGGTTGTCTTTGCTGCTTTGGCTATTGGCCGGAATCTGCAGGAACTGTCTGGGCTGCCGTTAAAACGGTTAATCACGGATCTGAAGGGATTACGCGGCTCGCGGGTGCTGATCAACGGCGGTGAGATGACTTTTGATGCGTTGGTTCCTGCTGAATTCGAAGCGGTGATTGGCGATCTGAAAAAGGGTCACTAACAGTGGCACGAAACAGG
>NZ_JBQSYL010000076.1:0-1603 GCF_052379245.1 Glutamicibacter sp. AOP12-B1-11
CCCCTGTCTGTCAGGGTTGAGTGAGACCAGCCCCTCATAGCAACCCCCGCCTCACCCCAGACAGGGCGAGAACAAGGAAACTCAGCGCACCATGAGCATCACCACCTTGAAGCAACCAGCCCCTGATGTGTCCGAGAATAGAAGCATGGATTCTTCTCCACGCCCGGACCAGCCCCGTCGCCGTACCATCAGCCCCGCTCAGAAACTTGCCTACCTTCAAGGCTATGACCAAGCCATCCAAACAAGTGAAGGCGGCAGCTACCTACGCGCCAACGGGATCTACTCCTCCCACATTGCTGAATGGCGCAAACTCCGCAACGCAGGGATCCTCGACGAGCACGCCACCACAGCTCAGGGCGGAACGGCACGGACCACGAAGAGCAAACTCACCAAAGAACAAGCAGAAATCGCACGGCTGAAGAAAGAATTAGCTGCCCGCGACGCGAAACTCGCGACCACGCAAACCGCGCTAGACATCATGGGAAAAGCACACGCGCTCTTGGAGCAGATCTCGAAGAGCGCGGATTCCGAATAGATTCCCGTGCGTTCATGAAAAACGTCTTTGACCAGCTCGTTGAGTCTGGGATTTCGACTCGCCGAGCCAGTTCTTTGGCTGGTGTCAGTCGGGCCACGATGGCCCGCCACAAGCGTGCTGAACGTTTTCCACGCAAGCCAGTTGATGCGCCTCGGCCGGCACCGGCGAACAAGCTCACCGAGGCTGAAGAAGCGTTGATTCTTGAAACGTTGAATAGCGACCGGTTTGTGGATCAAGCACCAGAACAGATCTATGCGGTGCTGCTCAGCGAAGGGACCTACTTGTGTTCGGTGGCCAGCATATATCGGCTTCTACGACGTGAAAAACAAGTCGCTGAGCGCCGGCGGCAGGCACGTCATCCGGCACGGAAAGTCCCTGAATTAGTGGCGTATCAGCCTGGTGAGGTCTTTTCGTGGGACATCACCAAATTGGCGGGGCCTCGCAAAGGGACCTACTTTGATGCGTACGTGATGATCGATATTTATTCTCGTTATATCGTCGGGTGCCAGGTCCATTTACGGGAGTCTGGGGCGTTGGCTGAAGCGTTCATGAAGAAGGTTTTTGCTCAGGATCAAGTCCCGCAAGTAGTTCATGCTGATCGGGGGACGTCCATGACGTCCAAACCGGTCGCGGCGTTGCTCTCTGATTTGGATGTGTTGCGTTCGCATTCCCGGCCGAAGGTGAGCAATGACAATCCGTACTCAGAGTCGTGGTTTAAGACTTTGAAGTATATGCCGGCATTTCCTGAGCGGTTCGGTTCGCTGGAGCACGCCAGGGATTTTATGGATCGGTTTGTTCATGCTTATAACACTGAGCATCGCCATTCAGGATTGGGTTTTCATACTCCTGCCGACGTGCATTTCGGAATGACTGGGCACGTGGATGACCAACGCCTAGCGGCGTTGGAAAAGGCATGGGCGGAGCATCCTGAGCGGTTTGGAAAGAACCGGCTCCCGAAGAAAATGTTGCTGCCAGAAGCGGCTTGGATTAACGAACCGATCAAGCAGGAAGAAGGAGAAAAGATGTTGGCCTAAGACTTAGTGGTCTCACTTGACTTGAAAATTTCCG
>NZ_JBQSYL010000077.1:0-1487 GCF_052379245.1 Glutamicibacter sp. AOP12-B1-11
TAAACGACAGCTCGAAAACTTGACCGGCGTGATGCTGCCGTTACTCCGCGAGATGGCTACAAACAAATGAATGAGTCAACGATTCGGCAGTATATTGCCGTAAATGCTCTATTGAGGCATTATGGTGAGGGTAAACGTAAAAATCGGCGAGATTTTGCCGGACTGGAGCGCGTCGTGAATTCCCTGTCAGAAATTGGCTTCGCTATACAGCAGTCAAGAAAAGAGAGCGGGCTGACTCAAGAGCAGCTAGCAGAGCTGGCGGATATCTCTGAGCGCACTTTGCGGTCAATTGAAACTGGTGGTGGAAACCCTTCCATCACGGCCGTGCTGTCCGCGGCTGCAGTTCTTGGGCTGAAAATTGTGGTGGAGAAATGAGCCACGAAATCCAAGAGCTTAAGCGAGTGCAGCGAGCCGATGTCTATCAAGGGCCGAAGCTCGCTGGGCACTTGTCTCGTTTGAGTGACGGAGGTATCGAGTTTTCGTACACCAGTGACTACATAGAATCTGGTGACCGTGGAATCGCGTCGGCTTTGCCCTTGTCGTCAGTTCCTTATATAGGTCCAGGTGGTGGTTTGCCAGCTTTCTTCTCTGGTTTATTGCCAGAGGGGCATCGACTTACGGTACTGAAAGATGCGGCGAAAACTAGCCTGTCAGATGAGCTGACTCTACTGATGGTTGTGGGTGCCGATACGCCAGGTAATGTTCGGGTATCGCCGGCGGGCACCGAACTGACCGCCCCTCCTGCAGTGGCCGCGATTGCTGATTCGACAGATCTAGACTTCTCAATGTTGGCGAGAAGCCTTGACCGGCACTCAATTCCTGGTGTGCAGGAAAAAATCAGTGCCACAATGCTCACTACACCTTTGGGTTTGGATGGCGGGGCATATCTACTTAAGCTGAATCCGCGCGATCATCCGCATCTGGTTGCTAATGAAGCACTACATCTCCGGGCGGCCAGTGCTCTGAAGTTACCAGTGGCCAAGTACCAGCTAGTTTTCGACACCCGTCATGTCGAGGGGCTACTTGTCGAGCGCTTCGACCGGCAGATTTCTGCAAATAGTACGGTAGTGACACGGTATGCGCAGGAAGATGGATTACAGGTTCTCGATTTACCGCCAGCCCTGAAGTATTCAGTCAGCGCCGAGCAGATTTCAGAGTCTCTCGCTTCGCACTGCCAGGCGCCGATACTGGCTAAGCGTAATTTATACCTTCAGTTTCTGTTTGCGTGGCTGACAGGCAATGGAGACCTGCACGGAAAGAACGTTTCCATGCTGGCTGATGCTCATGGAAGGTTCTCAATAGCACCGATCTACGACATTCCCTGCACGCTGATTTACGGTGATGACACCATGGCTTTGACTGTCGCGGGTAAGACGAAAAATCTCAAGAAGAAGCACTGGCAAGAATTTGCGCATACTTTGGGACTCGCCGATAGAGCGGTCCAGTCGGCTAATCAGCTGGCGCTAAAGGCAGCAAGTCTCGTGGAC
>NZ_JBQSYL010000078.1:0-1484 GCF_052379245.1 Glutamicibacter sp. AOP12-B1-11
CCCGATGCTCCTATTCTTGTCAATTGCGTTCCGGAGCTTGTTCTTCAAGCCAAGCTCGGTATCTGGAGATGGCCTCACAGTCCTGGGACTTGCCATGCTCAATGCGCGAGATCGTGCCCGGCCAGGTCCCCAACGCAGCTGCAACAAACACTTGCGTCAGACCCAATTTCAGACGCAGGATCCGCAAATCGTTGGTCAACGGAGCAGACCTAGGATTCTTCATGACGTGGAATATTTCACGGGCAACATAACGCTTGAGACAACGGATAATTTCCTTTTTACTTAAACCGTCTTCGGTACGTTTGGCCACGTAGGCACGTGTCCTGGCATCTGTGGACATACGAACCACGACAATCCGGTAAAGCGAGCTGTTGGCTTGCCTGTCACCACCTCGGCAGAGCCTGTGACGGCTTGTTTTCCCGGAAGAAGCCGGGACGGGCGCAACACCGGCCAGAGCCGCGAAAGCCGCTTCGCTGTTCATGCGTTCCGGATTATCGCCGAATGTCACCAATAGCTGAGAAGCGACGACGACACCAACACCTTTGACGTCAATAAGCTCTGGGGCATAGGTCAAAATTATGGCTTCAAGCGCAGCATCAGTTTCGTTGATTTCTTCACTCAGGAACCGGTGGCGCGTCCCCAATCGCTTGAGCGTCATCAGGGTAGCTGTGACGGGATCCGCCGGATCGCCTGTGGGTCGGCTGCTGGCCATGGCCTTGACCCTTGCCTCACTGCTTAGACCTCGATATTTGGCTCTGACTTCGTCCGTGGCGGCAGTGAGGACTGCGCTGATTTGGTTCATCAAGGCCGTTCGGGCCTTCATGGCGCTGGTACGTGCGGTGCGCAGTACCCGCAGCGCTTCCACATAACCGTCGCGGGCTTTGGGGGTGGACGTGCCCCGGTCCGCCAGCACCGATTCGGCGGCTTGGTAGGCGTCCAGAGGGTCGGATTTGCCACGCAGGCGACGTTCGGCACGGTTTGGGCGGTTCACCTCCCGGATGATGAAGCCGTGTTCCGCCAGCACACGGGCGAGCTCGGCTCCATAGGAGCCGGTGCCCTCGATGCCAACAGCGGTTACGGGTCCGAAACGGGTCAGATAGGCGGCGATCTGCCGGTACCCGGAACCGACGGCCAGGAACTTGCGGTCCCCAAGCCGTTTTCCGTAGTCGGTAATCAGTGCGACGTGGTGTGTGTCGGCATGTGTGTCAATGCCGGCGATGACCTTGAATTCTTCGTTTGCCATGAGGGGTGGAGCTCCTCTGATACTGGTAAAGCAACAGGGTTGGCTCGTGTTGACCAGTCGGACAGACAGTACTGTGATGGGATCTTTGGAACAAGCTCCTATGAAGTCATGCTCGGCTGGGCAGCACGTTTGGTGCGGGCCACCAGCCGGCGGACAGATCGGGACTAAGACAACCTTGAAGGGCGTCGGTAGAGGGTTGAGTCACGCCGGGCTGATGACCTAATAACATCATCACAGTAGA
>NZ_JBQSYL010000079.1:0-1474 GCF_052379245.1 Glutamicibacter sp. AOP12-B1-11
GTTCACGAACCTGTTGGATCACGTGGCGGAGCTGAAAGGCGCAGTCGTGACTGCGGATGCCTTGCATACGCAAAAGGGGCATGCGAAGTATCTGCACTCGCGTGAATCCCACTATATTTTTACCGTCAAAGGCAACCAGGCCAGACTTCTGGCGGAGCTTGAGCAGCTCCCATGGGATGACGTTCCCGCGGGAAACCGGACTACTCAGACACAGAATGGCCGCCGTACTATCCGCACTGTCAAATGTGCAACCGTGACTACCGGGATTAGTTTCCCGCATGCGGCTCAGGCGATGCAGATCATGCGTAAGTCGCGGCCGTTGGGCGCAACGAAGTGGCATATCGAGATCGTGCACGCGTTGACGTCACTGCCGACGCATTTGGCTGGTCCCGGAGAACTGGGTGCATGGATTCAAGGGCATTGGGCCATAGAAAACGGCCTTCATTGGCGTCGGGACGTGACATGGCAGGAGGATAAATCTCAAGTCAGAGTAGGAAATTCTCCGCATGTGATGGCAACACTGAGGAACATCGCGATCACGTTGCTTAAGAATCTGGGATACACGAATTTGGCGAAGGCTACGAGGAAGCTACGGAATCATCCTGATCGAGTGCTGTCTTTGATTGGTTTGGGGACCAGCCGCTGACTTTGCAGACGCCCTGTGTCCGAGGCACTTATAAACTTGGTGACCCCGATTTTTGGGTTCATCTCAAAATATTGAGCCAAACGGCGATCGTAGACACTCAATTAGTGGGCGCCTATCCGGTCTTGGACGGCAGAGGGCGACTAGCTGAGTAGTGGTCAGCCAATTTCCGAGGGCTAGGTTGTCACTGACAGAGCCAAGATCCTCATTTCCTTGGGCTTGCTACTCAACGCAAAGTACCGTCTAGAGTCATGGACCGCCGACTGGCGGGAGTCCTTCAGGCGCCAGCAATGAGCTATTCGAGAAACAGTCCTTGCTGTCAACGCGATGGGGGCACTAGCAGTCGCTCACTTCAACCGTGCAAAGAGAAGCATCCATACCGATCTTGCTACGGAGCCCAAGAATGAGTTGTGTTGTGGAAGCCGGGACTGAGCATCGGGCTGCCAATGGAGTTGACCGGTAAACAATCCCGCTCGGCATAAAAGGCCCTTGCGTCATTGGAGATGCCCAGTGAATCGAAGCGTAGTAGTGGTATCAGGGGCAAAGAGATTCGAATCGAGCCATTGATGGGTGAGTTACTCGATGATTTTGCAACGTGTGGTGGCGGTAGAGCGCAAATCCAGGCGGTATACCAATGATTTTCACAAAGGAGGGCAACGTTAGCTAACCAATCCGCTGATCCCGCAGCGCTTAGATATGCGATCAACTGCTAGTTCTGCCCTGTGACTATAGGCGGGCTTCGCCCGTCTGATCAATGACGCACTAGTACGGATCCAAAACTGAACTTAATTCAGAATTATTCCTGTGTGCACGGTCACCTCGGAAAAGGGG
>NZ_JBQSYL010000080.1:0-1437 GCF_052379245.1 Glutamicibacter sp. AOP12-B1-11
AAGGGCTGAACGCTGGGAATTGATTATCTGAAACATGAATACTCGTGTTCACGTAAGAATCGCAGAAAACCCACGAACACGTGGTGGGGCAGAGAGAGGTTAAGCGAAGATGGTGAATCCTGAAGGGCACTCTCCTGCGCGTAGCGTTGAACCGGCGGTTGATGGGGAAGAAATCAGGGATCAACAGGTTGATCTGTGGGAACGAGTGTTCTCGCAGGAGAATCTGATGGTCGCATTGAAACGTGTTGAGCGTAATAAGGGTGCCGCTGGTGTTGACGGTCTGGGAGCGCATGAATTGCGCGACTGGGTCGGTGAACACTGGGGTGACACTCGTAGGGCGCTTGATGCTGGCACTTATGCGCCGTTGCCGGTGCGTCAGGTGATGATTCCGAAGCCTGATGGTGGTCAACGGATGTTGGGTGTGCCGTCCGTGTTGGATCGTTTGATTCAGCAGGCTCTCGCGCAAGTTCTGTCTCCGGTGTTTGATCCGGGGTTTGTGCCGGTCTCTTATGGATTCCGGCCGGGTAAAAGCGCCCACGATGCGGTGAAGGTCGCCCAGACGGTGATCTCCCAAGGGTATCGGTGGGTTGTTGAGGTTGATCTTGATGCGTTCTTTGATCGGGTGAACCATGACGTGCTGATGTCTAGGGTTGCGCGGAAGGTGAAAGACAAGCGGGTTCTGAAGCTTGTTCGCCGTTATCTTGAAACGGGGATCATGGCGCAGGGTGTTCGCCGGGAAACAGCGGAGGGAACCCCGCAGGGGTCGCCTTTGTCGCCGTTGCTGTCGAATATTATGCTGGATGATTTTGATCAGGAGTTCTGGTCTCGGGATCATCGCTTTGTGCGGTACGCCGATGACATCAGGATTTTTGTGAGGTCTAAGCGGGCTGCGTCGCGGGTGCTGGAGCAGGCGACGAAAGTCCTTGAACAGCGCCTGAAGCTGAAGGTCAATCGGCACAAGTCCGTGGTCAATCCAGCGAATGTTGCAACTTTGCTGGGCTTCGGATTTTACTTCGTCAGGGGCGGG
Organism: Glutamicibacter sp. AOP12-B1-11; assembly: GCF_052379245.1. Taxonomy (NCBI): domain Bacteria; kingdom Bacillati; phylum Actinomycetota; class Actinomycetes; order Micrococcales; family Micrococcaceae; genus Glutamicibacter; species Glutamicibacter sp. AOP12-B1-11. Next base: position 1,028 of record NZ_JBQSYL010000080.1, read on the forward strand.
GTGCAGATTCGGGTTGCTCCGAAGGCGTTCAAACGCATGAAGGATACGATTCGGAGGCTGACTTCCCGTAAGTGGAGTGTGTCGATGGACTACCGCATCGGTCAGCTGAACCGTTATGTTCGGGGTTGGATGGGCTATTTCCGGTTGTCTGCGACACCGAAGAAGTTCTCTGAGCTTGATAAGTGGTTTCGGCATCGGATGCGTCAGATCCGTTGGAAGGAATGGAAGCTTCCGAGGACTCGGGTGGCGAATCTTCGTCGTCTGGGTATCGTCAAGGATCAGGCTTACCAGTGGGGTAATAGCTCGCGTGCTTATTGGCGTGTGGCTGGTTCTCCGATTCTTCAGCGTGCCCTGCCGAATTCCTATTGGGAAGAGTTGGGTGTGTTGCTCTTTCGCCGGGCTTGGGACCG
>NZ_JBQSYL010000081.1:0-1387 GCF_052379245.1 Glutamicibacter sp. AOP12-B1-11
GGAGGTAGCCCCCGGGTAGTGGACACCCTGTAGCTGACCCATAATGGTCAGAGAAATCAGGAGTTAAACTATGCCGAAGAATACCTACACCGCGCAGTTCAAGGCTGACGCCGTGCACCTGTACGAGTCCCACCCCGACCTCGGATACACCAAAGCAGCCGAGGACCTTGGCATTGCCCGAGGCACGCTGAAAACCTGGGTACGGCAGGACCGGATCAAGCGAGGAGCCCCGACACAGCAGTCCACCGGCAGCGCCCAGATGCCTGACCCCGAGCTGAGTGCCGAACAGCGTTTGCTTCAGGCACAAGCTGAGAACCAGGCATTGCGGGAGCGGAACAAGACTCTGGAGTCCGCCAACAGCGTGCTGGCCGAGGAGCGAGATATCCTGCGCAAGGCCACGAAGTATTTCGCGGCCGAGACGAACTGGTGATCCGCTTTCAGTTCGTTGAAGATTACCGAGACACCCATGCGGTGAAGCGGATCTGCGTGGTGCTGGGGCTGAACCGCTCCAGTTACTACAAATGGCGTGCAGCACGCCCGGCCCGGGCCGCACGCGGCTTGGAAGATCAAGCGTTACTGGATCATATTCTGCGTCATTACAAGGAATGGAACCGGACGTTGGGGTATCGGCGGATGAGCGTTGAGCTGGCTTGCGACCCACGGGTGCAGGATGATCCTTTGGTTGACGGGCCGGTGAATCACAAGCGTGTGGCCCGGTTGATGCGGGAGAATAACTTGGTTGGAGTGCACCTGCGCAGGCCCAAGTCCACGACGGTCAGGGATCCTGGCGCGCAGGTCTTCAAGGATTTGGTGAATCGTGATTTCACCTCCGAGGAGGTCGGGTCGCTCTACGTTGGTGATATCACCTACCTTCCGTTTGGGAAGGAAGGGAGATTCTTGTATTTAGCGACGGTGCTGGATGTGTGTTCTCGGCGTTTGGTGGGCTGGTCGATTGCTGATCATATGCGTACCGATTTGGTCGTGGAAGCGCTGGAGTCGGCGGCGGTGGCCAGGGGCTCGGTGGCTGGCGCTCGGATGCACACCGATCATGGCGTGCAATACACCTCATCCCTGTTCCAGAGCGTTTGCCGGCGGCTGGGCGTGGTGCAGTCGATGGGCCGCATCGGGTCAAGCGCTGATAATGCGATGGCGGAGTCGTTCAATGCCACGTTGAAGCGTGAGACGTTGCAGGGTGCCAGGCGGTGGGACTGTGAGCAGTCCTGCCGGGCCGAGGTGTTCCGGTGGATTGTTCGTTATAACAACCTGCGGAAGCATTCGGCGTTAGGCTATAAGTCGCCTGTTGATTTTGAGGGTGATTTTCACGTTATGATGGATTTCGCTGCTTAGCGTTTTTGTTCTCGGTGTCCACTTCCCGGGGGCCACCCCC
>NZ_JBQSYL010000082.1:0-1356 GCF_052379245.1 Glutamicibacter sp. AOP12-B1-11
TGAACCGTCCCGGAAATCATGCCGCCGTGTTATGTGCGGCAGCGTCGGGTAACGAGCCTGTCATTTCATCATAGTAGGCACGCTCAAATTCCTCGGGAGTTTGGTGATCCAGCGAGGAATGCAAGCGATCATTGTTGTACCAAAAGACCCAGTCGAAGACGACCTCAACGACATCTGATTCGGTCTTCAACGCACCACTACGGAAGGGAGAACCCTTGGCCACGGCTTCATTCTTGAATAATCCCATGACCGTTTCGGCAGCCGCATTGTCGTACGCATCCCCGACACTGCCAATCGACGGAACCAGCCCCTCAATTTCTAAGGTGTCGGTGTAACGGATCGAGGTATATTGCGAGCCAGCGTCCGAATGATGTAGAAGCCCCTTGTCAACTGGTCTTTTGGTGTGTTTTCGGCGCCATAAAGCCATCTTCAAGCACTGTTCCACGAAGGCGGTGTCTTTCACCGTGGAGGTTTCCCACCCGACGATCGCCCGTGAATACAGATCGATCACCAAGGCCACGTATACGAACCCGGAATACACCGGCACGTAAGTGAAATCTGTGACCCAAATACGGTTAGGGGCACTGGCGCTGAAGTTCCGATTCAGTAGGTCGCCAGCTCGTTTGCCGTCCTTGCCAGGGATCGTGGTGCGGGTCTTACGTCCACGAATCAGGCCGTTCATGCCCTCGTCACGCATGAGTCGGTCAACGGTGTGTTTGGAGACCTCGGGGAAGCCGTTGCGCCGCAGCCAAGCGGTCATCTTTCGCCGGCCATAAAGGATTTCTGGCTTCGGTCTTCCTTTAGCGTCTAACACTTTGAGGCTGCGTAACGTGTCAATGACCTTGGCATCTTCAACTGCTCGCAGGGCCGGAATCCTTATTTTCCAGGCCCGGTAGGTTCGTGCGGCGACCTGCACGCCCTGCTCACGCAGGACGGCGCAGATCGACTCGACCGCATGACCTTCGGCCCGCTGCTCATCAACGAATCGGCAGATTAGCGGCGGCGAGGGTCGAGTTCCCTCGCGAAGAAAATCGATGCAGCTTTCAAGATTTCGTTGGCTTCCTTCAAATCCCGATTCTCCGCCCGCAACGCCTTGAGCTCATCGAGTTCGGTAGTGGTTGGGCCGTCCTTCTCACCGGTGTCGACCTGGGCTTGGAGCACCCAGCGACGCAATGATTCGGGACCGACATCCAGCTTCGGAGCCAGAGCCTTGCACGCTGCATACACGGAAGGATATTCAGAGAGCCGGTCCACAACCATCGCTACGGCGCGGTCACGAACTTCGGCAGGATACTTCTTGGGCATGGTTTCTATCTTTCTCTCGAAAGACAGCGGCATCAAATCAGGGACGGTTCA
>NZ_JBQSYL010000083.1:0-1204 GCF_052379245.1 Glutamicibacter sp. AOP12-B1-11
GACTATACACAGATTTGCGGGATGTTTCAAATCGGGAGCCCCTTTTCCGAGGTGACCGTGCACACAGGAAAACCGTTCGCACGATTATGGCTTTCTGAGCATGCCTGTCGCGTAGTCGTCCAGGATTCTAAGTACTCCCACACTCGGCCATGCCCTGTTCCTTTTCTGCCCTGACCGCTCAAACAATATTCCATGCTCAGCCGACTGATTCAAGGCGCGCAGTGCGCTGGTATTCGAAGTTTTCAGTAGCTTCGAAACTAGCTACGTATGCATCACCGATATGCGCTCATGAACGGAAGCAGCTTCCAGGCAGTTGACTGCGAACGCAGCACTTGGAGCTTCTCCCGTGCGGATCCCAGGTCCGATGCCAAATGAGCAATGTGGACAATCCCGATGGAAGCTGCGTACAAGGTAGCTTCAACGAATTCCTCTAGGATTGGCGACGCATTACCATCACGGTACCGAGAAAGCGCCTCGGAGTATCTAGCCCTATTGCGCAACAGCCCGGCGGATACCGGTGCAGTTGTTGACTGGACCAGACCTCGCGCCCTTGGCAAGGAATGAACTAGGGACCCGTCCGGTACGACCCTTGTCGTCTACAACGGGATAAACCGTGTCGAACTGAGCATGGGCAATTACCTTCTGAAGGATGGAGGGCAGGTCCACGCGTACCATAAATGCGCACAAGTCTTCGATCAGTTCAGGTATCAGCGCCGACTGAGGGACTACATAACTGGCTCCTCTCGGACTCGCCCCGCTCGAACCCACCCGAACGAGCTGATCCCGATACGTTTCTGCATGTATCTCCCGCCTAGGTCGTCCCTGCAGTAGCTCTGCATGCATTTTCAATATCGCATCGCTACTAAGCTCATCTGCCAAAGCGAGCGCAGCTTCCATGGCTCGACCATTGGCTGAAACTGTTGATGTGTTCTGAGAACTTGCTAGTTGCAACTCGACAAGCGCTAATTGTCGAGCGTCGACCGTCAGGTTTTCAATCTGCGCAGACGAAGCGGATTCTGTTCTCAATAGGATCGAGGAGCGAGGCCCCAATGAAGCTGACGTCGAACCCAGCATGATACTGGCCTTGTGATCGAAGCTAATCAGCTCGTTGCTTGCCATTTCCATCCGTTGAACCAGTTCATCTGGAATGTCGAAATCTAATAGTGAGAATTTTGTCGGGACAGCTGACTCATATTCGTCTTTG
>NZ_JBQSYL010000084.1:0-1160 GCF_052379245.1 Glutamicibacter sp. AOP12-B1-11
TATGGCGGTCACAGTTCAAAAGCGGTTCTGAAAAAGCATTGATCCCGGCGCGTTAAACCCGTCCCAGCACTGCAGGAATGTTAATTTTGGAAGCATGCGCACCCCACAACTTTCCGATGAAGAACGCCGACTACTCAAAGAGTACAAAGCCAATGCACCGCATAAGCTCGTGATCAAAAAAGCTGAGGCTTTGCTGCTTCTTTCTCGGGACGTTGCCCCGGAAATTGTTGCTGAATTCGTGGACCGTGAACCCTCAACACTGGTTGACTGGGTCACTGATTGGCACCAGCAACGCATGGCTTCGCTCTTGACCGGGCACGCAGGAAACCTGAACCGTAGCTTCCTCACTGAGGAACAACGAGCAACTGTCACCGAAGTCCTCTCCCAGCCACCCGGAGATGAGTATCTGCCGGCCCAGTTCTGGGATGTTCCGAAGCTGGACCATTGGTTATCGACCACGTTCAACATCGAGTACGCATCGAATTCTTCGTACCATTTCCTACTGCGCATGGCTGGACTCTCCTTTCATAAGCCGGAAAAGTTTGACCGTCGACGTGCCGATGAAAAGGCTATTGACCAGCGGGTGAAGGAAATCCGTGAAGAACTAGTCGCCCCGTTGGCTGACGAGGACACGTTAGTGTTCGCGGCCGATGAGGTGCGTATCGATCAGGAAGCTGTGGTGCGCAAAGCGTGGTACGAGAAGAACACGAAAACTGTGTTGAAGGTGGATCGGAAAACGGCTTCTCAGTCGTTTATCGGGTTTCTGAATCAGAACACGGGCCAATGCCTGCCGTTGCGGTTGGACTGGCAGAACAGCGCTACTATTTTGGAAGCGGTGCAGACCTTGGTGGGGTTGCATTCGGGGAAGAAGATCGTGATCGTGTGGGATAACGCTTCGTGGCATAAGAACAATCTGATCAGCGCGGAACTGGCCTCGGGTCAGACGTTGCAGGATGTTCATTTGATCAATTTCCCACCCTACGCGCCGGATCATAATCCGATTGAGCATGTGTGGAATGATGCGAAGAACGCGATCAGTAACGTGCAGCGTGATGATTTTGAGTCCACGGTTGCGGCGTTTGAAGCGCATATCGGTTCACGATTGTTTGATTACAAGATCTGACTGACCGGCTACCGTTCTTGAAAAACTAGAGCCATAC
>NZ_JBQSYL010000085.1:0-1098 GCF_052379245.1 Glutamicibacter sp. AOP12-B1-11
GACGAATTCGCGCTGGCCGAAACCCTGGACACCGGCAAGCGCCTGGTCGAATCCGAACTGGACATGGACGACATCATCAACTGCTTCCGCTACTTCGGCAAGCTCTCCGGAACCGATGCCGGGCGGATCGTCGACGCCGGGGACCCGCAGGTGCTCAGCCGCATCGTCTACGAACCGGTCGGCGTCGCGGCGATGATCACCCCGTGGAACTACCCGCTGCTCCAAGCCGCGTGGAAGATCGCCCCGGCGCTGGCCGCCGGCTGCTCCTTCGTGCTCAAACCGGCCGAGCTGAGCCCGTCCACCGCGATCCTGATGATGGAGGTGCTCCACGAGCTGGGTCTGCCGGCCGGGGTGGCGAACCTGGTCACCGGCACCGGCGCGCAGGTCGGCGCGGTCCTCTCCGAGCACCGCGACGTGGATCTGGTCTCCTTCACCGGCGGCCTGGCCACCGGGCGCAAGGTCGCGGCCGCGGCGGCCGGAACGGTGAAGAAGGTCGCCCTGGAGCTGGGCGGGAAGAACCCGAACGTGATCTTCGCCGACGCGGACTTCGACGCCGCGGTGGACAACGCGCTGAACGGCGCGTTCGTGCATTCGGGGCAGGTCTGCTCGGCCGGGGCGCGGATCATCGTGGAGGAATCCATCGCGGAGCGGTTCGTCGACGAACTGGTGCGCCGTGCGGAGCAGATCACCCTCGGCGGCCCGTTCGATGAGCACGCCGAAACCGGGGCGCTGATCTCCGCGGAGCATCTGGGAAAGGTCGAGGCGTATGTGCAGTCCGGGCTCGCCGAAGGCGCCCGGCTGCGCTGCGGGGGCCGGGCGGCCACCGAGGCGGACGGCCCCGGGCTGGGGGCGGGGCATTTCTACCTGCCCACCGTCTTTGACCAGGTGGCCCGCGGCATGTCGGTGGTCATCGAGGAGGCCTTCGGCCCGGTGGTCACCGTGGAGACCTTCGCCACCGAAGATGAGGCGGTGGCTACCGCCAACGACACCGACTACGGGCTGGCCGGGGCGGTGTGGAGCCAGGACGCGTCCAAGACCCAGCGGATCGCGGCCCGGTTGCGCCACGGGACGATCTGGATCAACGACTTCCACCCCTAC
>NZ_JBQSYL010000086.1:0-1061 GCF_052379245.1 Glutamicibacter sp. AOP12-B1-11
TCGCCAAAGATATAGGAATGTCCAGAGCGACGCTTTATAGAAGAATTGCATCTTTGAATAATTAAAGGCGCACATCCCACATCGTTCTGTCGGACCCAACACATAGACTTCAGATTCCAATACAGCTTCGCAATATTAGCTCGGAAGGATCCGAATGACGTTCTCAGCAACCGTAGTACAGGTTTTCATCGCTTCTCCCTCAGATACCACATCTTCGCGTGATGCCATTGAACGTGCTCTCTCACGGTGGAACGCCAGCCGAGCGGAATCTGACAACCTCGTCATACTCCCCCGCCGTTATGAAACCAGCGCTGTTCCACAGATGGGAAATGACGGGCAACAAGTTATCAATAGACAACTTGTTGATTCTGCTGACATCGTCATCGCGGTCTTCGCCAATAAACTTGGTAGCGCTACACCCCGCTCAATCTCTGGCACAGTAGAAGAAATCAAGGAAGCCTACGAGTCGGGAAAGAAAGTACACGTCTATTTCTCCGAAGCTCCAGTACCTCGTGAGTTCATGGATCAAGTCGCTGAACTCGAAAAGTACAAGACTGAGTTCCAAGGTCTCTACGGAACATATACCGATGATTCAGACTTAGTTGATAAAGTCCGTCACGCCATTGACACAGATATGCCTTCTTTCGGCGGGATATCACAGCAAGAACCGATTTCTGCTGCTAACCCAATAGCTCGTCACCAACATGACCGGTCGACCGAGAGTGATTCTAAGGGACGAATAAGAAACAGGCATCGACACGCCATTGTCATCGAAAACAAAAGTGGTGCCGAAGCAAAGGACTTCTTGGTGAAGTTCGAATCCAATGATGAAAACGACGTTTTAGACATGTTCTATGAAGACCCAATCCGCGAAACCTTATATGGACATGACCAGCGCTCGTATAAGTTCGAGATGACGGCGACATCGGCAAATCGATTAGTTGCTTCTATGACTTGGAAGGAAAACGGCGAAGAAAAATCTCGCCGCACTACTATCTCACTCATTTAGTCCCGCAGGCTGACCGATGTCCCGTAAACGAAATCGCCATGTTTCGGGACTC
>NZ_JBQSYL010000087.1:0-980 GCF_052379245.1 Glutamicibacter sp. AOP12-B1-11
TCCGGTGCGCAGGCCAACGCTTCGGTGTTCCACGCGCTGGTTCGCCCGGGCGATACGGTCATGGGTCTGAACTTGGCTCATGGTGGTCACCTGACCCACGGGATGAAGATCAACTTCTCGGGTCGTCTCTTTAACATCGTTCCTTATGGTGTGAATGAAGAGACCTACGAGGTGGACATGGATGAGGTGGAGCGCCTCGCCGTGGAGAGCCAGCCGAAGATGATTGTTGCTGGTTGGTCGGCGTATCCTCGTCAGTTGGACTTCGCTCGTTTCCGTGAGATCGCTGACAAGGTCGGTGCGTACTTGTTTGTGGATATGGCGCATTTTGCTGGTTTGGTGGCTGCTGGGTTGCATCCTTCGCCGGTGCCGTATGCGCATGTGGTGACCTCCACGACGCATAAGACGCTTGCCGGTCCGCGTGGTGGCATTATCTTGACCAATGATGCTGATATTGCCAAGAAGATCAATTCGGCGGTGTTCCCTGGTCAGCAGGGTGGCCCGTTGGAGCATGTGATTGCTGGTAAGGCTGTGGCGTTCAAGATTGCTGGGTCGGCGGAGTTCAAGGAGCGTCAGGCGCGGACCTTGGCTGGGTCGCGGATTTTGGCTGAGCGTTTGGGCCAGGCTGATGTGGCTGCCAAGGGCATTAGCGTGTTGACCGGTGGCACGGATGTGCATTTGGTTTTGGTTGATTTGCGTCATTCGGAGCTTGATGGCCAGCAGGCTGAGGATTTGTTGGCGCAGGTGGAGATCACGGTGAATCGTAATGCGGTGCCGTTTGATCCGCGTCCGCCGATGGTGACGTCGGGGTTGCGTATTGGTACTCCGGCGTTGGCGACTCGTGGTTTCTCGGAGGCTGCGTTTGGCGAGGTTGCGGAGATTATTGCGCAGGCTTTGATTGCTGGTGCTGATGGTAATGCTGGTGTGTTGCCGGAGTTGAAGCAGCGTGTGCTGGATCTGGCGCAGGCTCACCCGCTCTACCC
>NZ_JBQSYL010000088.1:0-973 GCF_052379245.1 Glutamicibacter sp. AOP12-B1-11
GTCCTCCAAAACAGCCACCACATCAGCAGCTTTAAAAGACCTGCGGGTAATGATCGCCAAAGCGGTCCGCGTGTACTCATCAATGACATTGAAGAACCGGATATGACGGCCACAAGAGGTGACATCCGACTGGAAATCAAAGCTGAGCACGTGCATCGGGTACTCGGCGGTCAACCGCTTCTGTTCCCCAGCGTCTGGGCCGGTGCGGCGCTTCTTTCGACGCTTGGGCTTACAAACCAGACCTTCTTCTCGCCATAATCGTCGGATGCGCTTGCTGTTCAAGACAGTGTCTTTCCATCGTTCGGTGGCCAGCAAGTGCCAGCGGGCTTTGCGCCACCCCCACGTTGGATGCTTAGACGCGACAGCCCTCAAGTCGGCTCGTAGCTGCGCTTCGTCAAAGCTCATCGGTGTTTTTTTCTTACGTAGTGCCGAGCGGTTCTGGCCCAGAACGTGGCAAGCGAAGCGTTCGGACGCCGGCGAATTTTTCCATCGCCATCCGTACAGCACGGCGGCGTGGTTCGGGGCTTAGAATTTTCCCTTGGCAACCTCAGTAAGGATGTCGTTGGCGAGCATCTGATCAGCGAGCAGCTTCTTGAGGCGCGCGTTTTCCTTCTCTAGCTCCTTGGTACGTTTGCTGGCTTCAGCGTTTTTCTCGGACCCGTACTGGTTGATCCAGCGGTACCAAGTAGCTTCGGTGATCTGAAGTTCCTTGATGACCTCGATCATCGGGTGTCCGTCGTTGAGCATCTTTTGTCCTTGACGGACTTTAGCGATGACCTGGTCTGGTGTGTGTCTGCGTGCCATTGTTTCTGTGATTCCTCCTGTGTCCATTGTCGGACACGAGTACTCACATAGTCACTGGACTACTTTCCGGGGACCCAACCAACCATGGCATGATTATCCGAGTGCGTCTGTCTACACTCCGAAAACCGTTCCCGCTTCGCTTCCCAAAACTATTACCGATTGTTGGGAG
>NZ_JBQSYL010000089.1:0-756 GCF_052379245.1 Glutamicibacter sp. AOP12-B1-11
AATTTTCATTTGCCGCATGAATGAATTTTCGACCGTTTGCCCGATCTTCGGTATTGATATTCTGCAAGGCCACGATCCGCCCCAAGGACGCAAGAACTGCAAAGTCGATTTCACCATTTGCGAGGTCATCAAGATTTGCAGAAAGTTCGTCGTAGGTAGTTCCTCGTCCAACTACGGTGGTGGCCAAAACGTCGCGATACTTTATTGATTTGGTAAGAAGCGCGTGTTCTTCGACTTGAGGCATTTTTCGACGGATACGGCCCGCGTATGATTCCAGCAGCTCATAATAATTAGCGTTCAACTTCGGCACAACTTTCATCCATGCTTAATTCTCTCTAGTCGTAGTTTAGTAGATGATGGTCAAAGTCACTGTCGTCGCAACAAGTGCTCAGCAACTAACTTTCGACTAGTTAGTATTCATGTGCGAAACTACACGGTTCGCACTAACGACTTTTAGGACGAACAGGCATTATCGGCATTCATTGTTATTGTTCGTCAGTACCAATTCTGCCTAGAAACATCGACATAGCGGACGTAAAAGTGGAAACTTTGAAATCAAGGCATCGACTGATGTAGGGGCATCAGATTTTTAAGCGGTTTAAAACAACCAAGTCACGTCGCGAGAAATCATAGAGTTTTCTACTAGGTAAGCAAACTAACGATACGAATCACACAAATTTAATTCCTCCGTTTCAATTGCTCGACGGAATAATTTCCTGTCTGACAGTATTGATCTAGCTGCTATTGTTTCCCGAC
>NZ_JBQSYL010000090.1:0-705 GCF_052379245.1 Glutamicibacter sp. AOP12-B1-11
AGCTCCAAAAAGTTTAGAAAGCTCGGCGGGAGAAGGAGCAAGTTCAGTCGGCGCGGCCATTGCAGGTGCTACGAGAATCGTGCCCGCGAGAAGTGAAGCGCTAACAATGGCGATAGTCGCCGAGAGAGTCTTTTTCATTTGTCCTCAGAATGTTGAAAGTTACAGTTAGTGCAAATGCTATCTGCAACTTAAAACATATCCTCATCAGCCGAAGAATTACGACGTTCAAACGACGATGCACGTATCGAAGCAATAACGATTCGTCCCGATGAAACATTCTGCAAATAGGCGCACCGCAAGGATATAAAGTGTTAATCCGAACCCCAAGATTTTCACTACGCTGTTTGGATCACCTGTAGGTGTAGCCCGTTAGCGGAACCCTCTATGGGACACGCAAGGAATGCTGTCACCGAGAATTCCAATCTGCAGAATTTCCCTGCTTTGTAGTCCTAATAATTAGGGGCTGAACCTACCCCAACCAGTTCTGGTTAAGCTCCAAATTCTCCAGATTTTCCCAGATAACGACATTTAATGTGCAACATTATTTTAAGCAAATTAGCGATTATTGATTACCAAACAGGGCATATGTATCACCTTTAAGATCGGTAGCATAACTTTCTTTCTGGAATAGTTCTAGTTTATTTGACAAAAATACTTTCCATAAAAATTCTGAAATTTGGGCTAAGCTGTATTTTTAGTAAGGGA
>NZ_JBQSYL010000091.1:0-666 GCF_052379245.1 Glutamicibacter sp. AOP12-B1-11
GTGGATCGGCTGATGGAGAATAGTTCTGCCATTTCGGTCATGGTGTGTTTGCCGGCATCGTGCAGTTCGAGGAGGTGTGTTTCTTGTTTCACGGTGAGTTTTGGCTGTTTTCCCCGGAGTCGGCCGTTGGCCTTGGCAACCTTCATTCCTTCGCGGGTGCGCATGCTGATGAGGTCGGCTTCGAACTCAGCGATCATCGCCAGGACGTTGAACAGCAGTTTGCCCATTGGGTCGGTGGGGTCGTGGACGGAACCACCGATGCTGAGTCTGATTTCGCGTCTGGCGAGGTCGTCGGCTATCTCGTGGGCGTCTCGGACGGACCGGGCCAGGCGGTCGAGTTTGGTAACGACGAAGGTATCTCCGGCCCGGCAGGCGGCGAGGGCTTCGTGAAGTCCTGCGCGATTCTTGTTCCTGCCGGTAAAGCCATGATCAACATAGACGCGTTCGGGTTCAACGCCGAGGGATGCCAGGGCATCACGCTGGGCGGTGAGGTCTTGCTCCTCCGTGGACACGCGTGCGTAACCGACCATGATCTTAGACATGTAGATCAGTGTGTCACATAGGGATCCTTCACCGGACAGTTCACCGTACACCCTATACGGACACTTCATAGGTCACCATTAGCAAAGCAGCAGGTCAGCGGTTGGCGTGTCCGGTGGAGGACCG
>NZ_JBQSYL010000092.1:0-585 GCF_052379245.1 Glutamicibacter sp. AOP12-B1-11
CGAGCACGGGCTCAAGGCTAAACGAGTGAGTGCTTTCAAAGTCACCACGGTGCATGACCAGCAAGCCAGGACCGCTCATATCAAGAATCACATGGTCGATAAGCTCGGCCGCCGTGATTTTCGTTCGTCCCGACCTGGAACCAAGTTGGTGGGCGATATTACCTACTTGCGAACCGGTGAAGGGTGGCTGTATCTGGCGACGGTGATCGACTTGTATTCACGTCAGATCGTTGGGTGGTCAATGGGTGCGAACATGCAAACGCAACTGGTTATCGATGCGATGCAGCTCGCGATGTCGCGTGGTTTCATCAGCGCTGGGACTGTTTTTCATTCAGACCGCGGAACTCAGTACACGTCAGATGCATTTCAAGCGTGGTGCTCTGAGAATGGTGTGCGGCAGTCAATGGGCCGTACCGGAGTGTGTTGGGACAATGCCGTTGCTGAGTCGGCGTTCTCGACGATCAAGAACGAGATGTACCATCATCGGGCGTTTACGAGCCGGGTTGCGGCGCGTACCGCGGTTATGGAGTTCATTGAGATTTGGTACAACAGGAAGCGTCCGCATACGACTAATGGCGGGTTGAG
>NZ_JBQSYL010000093.1:0-569 GCF_052379245.1 Glutamicibacter sp. AOP12-B1-11
GCGAAAGTTCCGGTGTACACCCATCCTGGGTGGTAGTTGCGTAGTTCTTCAGTGATCGCGGGATGATTGCATTGTTCCCAATCATCAGGGGAATCAAAAGGAGAGGCTTGAATCCCAAGAGGGCTAAAGATCAAGCTGTCGAGCACGTTGTAAAAAGGCTTCTGGTGGAATTCTTCGAGAGCTAAGCGTAGAAGTAGATATCCGATATTTGAATAGCTAAAACCGCCAGGGTTTTGCACCTCTGCACGCGCAATGATGTCCATTGCGTCCCAAGGTTCTGCGGCGTTCTCTACTGCAGCTCGATAGTCCGGCCAAACAAAATAATCATTGAGCCCGGAACGGTGTGAGAGCAAGTCTTCGAACGACAGGGATTTCAAATGCGCTGGTAGCCAGACCAGGCGATCACCGATGTGTAGTTGCGGATTAAACGTCAAGAGAACAGCGGCGGCGGTGTAGGATTTCGCGATGCTGTAGATAGGGACAGTGTGCTGCATATCTCCATCCTGCCATCAGGCTCGGACAAGAGGGATAAGTGCCCACCTGAATTGATTTCCTAAACGATCGATTTC
>NZ_JBQSYL010000094.1:0-566 GCF_052379245.1 Glutamicibacter sp. AOP12-B1-11
TTCTGGGCGCCGCGCGAGGACCTGGACGAATGGGAATCGAAGTTCGGGGCCACCGGCTGGAATTCGGCGATGGCCTACCGGCTGTATCAGCAGCTGGAGCGCAATGAGGACGCCGGGCCGGAGGCCCCGCACCATGGGGATTCGGGGCCGGTGCACCTGATGAATGTGCCGGGCACCGATCCGTGCGGGGTGGTGCTGCTGGAGGCCTGCGCGCAGGCCGGGATTCCGCGGGCGAAGTTCAACAACGATGAGACGGTGCTCAACGGGGCGAACTTCTTCCAGATCAACCGGCGTGCCGATGGCACCCGGTCCTCCTCCTCGGTCTCCTATATCCATCCGATTATGGAGCGGGAGAACTTCACGCTGCTCACCGGGCTGCAGGCGCGGAAGCTGAACTTCGATGCGGGCAAGCGCTGCACCGGGGTGGACGTGGTCGACGGGGCGTTCGGGCGCACCACCACGCTGCACGCGGCCCGCGAGGTGATCCTCTCGGCCGGGGCGATCGATTCGCCGAAGCTGCTGATGCTTTCGGGGATCGGGCCGGCCGAGCATCTGGAGTCGGTGGG
>NZ_JBQSYL010000095.1:0-554 GCF_052379245.1 Glutamicibacter sp. AOP12-B1-11
GAAATTCACCCCGGAATTCCGTGCAGAAGCGGTGGAACTGGTGCTTTCCTCAGGAAAAAGCCTGGTCGAGGTTTCAGAATCACTGGGAATCAACGAAGGCACCCTTGGGAACTGGGTTCGCGCCTACCGAACCGAGCATCCAGAGACCGAAACCGAGGAACGCGGACCGGTGGAATGGGCCCAGCACGAGAAGCTGCGCCGGGAATTGGCGGAGGTGAAACGGGAGAACGAATTTTTAAAAGATGTCAGCGCCTATTTCGCCTCGAAGGGCAAGAAATAAGCGCGATCTTCCGATTCATCATGGAACACAGCGCGAAGTATCCGGTGAACTGGATGTGCCAGCAGCTAGAGGTCTCGCGCGCTTCGTATTACCGGTGGTTGAACCCGTCCACTGAGCTCAGCGAAGCCAAGGCCCTGCGTGCTATGCGCACCGTTCTGGTCCTGACCGAGTACGAGGCTTCCAACGGGGTGGCCGGTGCCGGCCAATTAGTGGATTTGATTCGCAACAACCACAAGCAGTACGTGCCGAAATCCACGGTGCTGTCGATCATGAA
>NZ_JBQSYL010000096.1:0-456 GCF_052379245.1 Glutamicibacter sp. AOP12-B1-11
TTGCCGCAGGCCGAGTGGGGCGGCTTCGGCCAGTCCGGGGTCGGCCGCGAGCTGGGGCCGACCGGGCTGGGCGAGTACCAGGAAGCCAAGCATATCTACCAGAATCTGGACCCGCAGGTCACCGGCTGGTTCGCCCAGAAGTAGCGAAGAGGGAAACTGAGGATTATGAGCAACACTAACGAATTTGACTACATCGTCATCGGCGGCGGTTCGGCCGGCGCCGCGGCCGCCGCACGGCTGAGCGAAGACCCGGCGGTACGCATCGCGCTGGTGGAGGCCGGCCCCGATGACCGGGGTCTTGAGGAGGTCTTGCAGCTGAACCGCTGGATGGAACTGCTCGAATCCGGGCTGGACTGGGACTACCCGATCGAGGCGCAGGAGAACGGGAACTCCTTCATGCGCCATTCCCGGGCCAAGGTGATGGGCGGGTGCTCCAGCCATAATTCCTGCATCGCG
>NZ_JBQSYL010000097.1:0-456 GCF_052379245.1 Glutamicibacter sp. AOP12-B1-11
GGCGATGCAGGAATTATGGCTGGAGCACCCGCCCATCACCTTGGCCCGGGAATGGCGCATGAAGGAGTTCCCGTTCTCCTGCGCCTCGATCGGGTAGTCCCAGTCGAGGCCGGATTCGAGCAGTTCCATCCAGCGGTTCAGCTGCAAGACCTCCTCAAGACCCCGGTCATCGGGGCCGGCCTCCACCAGCGCGATGCGTACCGCTGGGTCTTCGCTCAGCCGTGCGGCGGCCGCGGCGCCGGCCGAGCCGCCGCCGATGACGATGTAGTCAAATTCGTTAGTGTTGCTCATAATCCTCAGTTTCCCTCTTCGCTACTTCTGGGCGAACCAGCCGGTGACCTGCGGGTCCAGATTCTGGTAGATGTGCTTGGCTTCCTGGTACTCGCCCAGCCCGGTCGGCCCCAGCTCGCGGCCGACCCCGGACTGGCCGAAGCCGCCCCACTCGGCCTGCGGCAG
>NZ_JBQSYL010000098.1:0-409 GCF_052379245.1 Glutamicibacter sp. AOP12-B1-11
TTAGGGGTGGGTATGTTCCGTCGGTGGTGGCTAGGGTTTCCATCCAGCAGGTGGCGTTGATCGCTTGTTCGATGCCTTGCAGCGCGGTGGTAGTGGCGTGCTTGGAATCTGGGAAGTCTTTATTTAGGCTATCTCTGGTCATGACGATGCGGCCTTGTTGGTTGAGTTGTTCTAGTTGGCGGTAGAGCGTTTGAAGTTGGGTGTAGATGTGTGAGGCTTCGGTGTTCATGCTCTGCTCCTTTACCGTGAGCGGTTTCGCTGTGTGCTACGTGGTTTCGCTGTGTTTATCAGCGGCTCATTGAGATTCTATGATGAGCTGTACGTAGGTATCTCGTTCTCCATCGTTCATGTCTTCTTCGCCATGGGCTGCGCAGCAGTCGAAGGATTGCATTGCGTGTGTTTGTCAGTT
>NZ_JBQSYL010000099.1:0-373 GCF_052379245.1 Glutamicibacter sp. AOP12-B1-11
TTCTGCGCTGGCGTGCTCATTGGCGCAACGCTCACGATGGGCTGCTAGTCCCCGTCCTACCCCGGTCAGGCGACGGCCCCAGAGCCGTTATTCGGGCCGTCGCCCAACCGGACCCATCAAGTCCCTCAAAAAGGAACACCATGACCACCGCAGAAAGTAAGGCCGACGCCTCCAAGCTGGATCTCACGCTCGAAGGATTCGGCTACCGAAAAGTCGTGCTGGTCCTTACCGGATCCGCTGCCACTCAAATGATGCCGTTTTGGCTTGAATGGGCCCTAGAAGCTGCCCCCGAAACACAGTTCAGGATCGTCATGCGCGATTCTGCCAGCCGTTTCATCACCCGTCATAGCCTTGAGACTCGGCTACGGGCCCG
>NZ_JBQSYL010000100.1:0-353 GCF_052379245.1 Glutamicibacter sp. AOP12-B1-11
GAACAGCGAATTGGATGAGGGGCCGATCATCGCCCAGCAGGTCCAGAACGTTGATCACAGCTACGGGCCGGAAGATCTTGTCGCGGCCGGTCGGGATACCGAATGCAAGGCGCTCTCGGACGCGGTGCGATGGCACTGTGAAGACCGGATTTTCCTCAACGGTTCACGGACCGTGGTGCTGCGCTAGGTTTTCCCGTACGCTAGCCTCTCGATGCCGAGAGCTCCGCGTGAAGGACCGTGCACTGTATGGCATTGAAGAATGCTCGTGGACCGTTAGTGGTAATTGGTCCACGAGCATTCTGCTGTCTATCGGGTCCCGTCAGTGGCGTTGGCTCTGCCGGTAAACGCTCAGG
>NZ_JBQSYL010000101.1:0-349 GCF_052379245.1 Glutamicibacter sp. AOP12-B1-11
CCTTGTGCCCAGTGCAGGTTCCGTAAGCCTAACGTTCACTGGGTATAGAACTTCGAGAGACCCAGAATTAGCGCGTATTTTTTGCCTGTTTTCTGTATACGAAATAAGTCGCAGCTGAACAGATCGCGGCAGCAAGCGAAAGTGCACCCCATAGCGGATTGACCGGAAAAGCTAAACCCGCAGTGGCCAGGAGTAGGACAGTTGCACCAATCGATAGTGATTTCATTACATCAGACTACCTAATTTCGAGAATGTACAAGTCCAGCTGAGGCAATATGACTTTCTGCGGGGTTCACTTGCAAGCGTCCCGTAAGCCGGTCCATTAATGGAGCGCCCGCAAGGGGAACCT
>NZ_JBQSYL010000102.1:0-346 GCF_052379245.1 Glutamicibacter sp. AOP12-B1-11
TGACGTTTGGACATGCACTCATTCTCCTACATACGCGTGCCTCACAACATCATGACAGCTCACCGGTTGCGCCAATCCTCGATGTAGCATTACCGCAGTCCTAACCGCCACCCGTCTGGTGATCACGCACCGTCGTGTTCTTGAAGGCACTCATCGGTTTGCCTCGATCCCCAGCTCTTTCATGATCGACAAAACCGTCGACTTCGGTATGTCGTCTTCCTAGTGCTTGCGGATCAGGTCCACCAGTTGCCCGGCGCCGTCTACCCCATTTCGATGCTTCGTACTCGTGCTGGACCGGCGTGCTGCGCCTGGCTCACAGCGCTTTAGCTTCGCTCGGTTCCTGTGA
>NZ_JBQSYL010000103.1:0-285 GCF_052379245.1 Glutamicibacter sp. AOP12-B1-11
GACCATGATTGAAGGCGCGGTGAACTCCGGGATCAGAGCAATGATTTTCTACCATCGCGGGATGCCCATTGAGCATCGCCGGCGTGCTTGCGAATGGTTCTGTTGGACCCCACAGACAAGTCAGCCGAGGAGAAACAGATTGGCCCTGATTTTTATGGGACCGCTGCCATTGCCGAGGAAGGGCACTTCGCCAGGTCTGGCTGGGGTGGACGGAGCCGCTAGAGCCTCGGTTTAGATGGGGTTTGGCCGGGTGACACACCCGGGCAGACACCATTTATTGCCTAT
>NZ_JBQSYL010000104.1:0-280 GCF_052379245.1 Glutamicibacter sp. AOP12-B1-11
CGTCGAGGTGCTCCTCGACGCGCCGGGGGTGGGCGAGCATCTGCAGGACCACCCCGAAGGGGTGATCCAGTGGGAAGCGAAGCAGCCCATGGTGGAAACTTCCACCCAGTGGTGGGAGATCGGGATCTTCACCCCCACGGTGCAGGGGCTGGACCGTCCGGATCTGATGTTCCACTACGGTTCGGTGCCTTTTGATATGCATACGCTGCGCCAGGGGTATCCGACCGGGGAGAACACCTTCTGCCTGACTCCGAATGTCACGCATGCGAAGTCCCGGGGC
>NZ_JBQSYL010000105.1:0-280 GCF_052379245.1 Glutamicibacter sp. AOP12-B1-11
TGTCGAGGTGCTGGTGGACGCGCCGGGGGTGGGTGAGCATTTGCAGGACCACCCCGAAGGGGTGATCCAGTGGGAGGCGAAGCAGCCCATGGTCAGCGAATCGACTCAGTGGTGGGAGATCGGGATCTTCACCCCCACCCGCGAGGGGCTGGATCGTCCGGATCTGATGTTCCACTATGGTTCGGTGCCTTTTGATATGCATACGCTGCGCCAGGGGTATCCGACCGGGGAGAACACCTTCTGCCTGACTCCGAATGTCACGCATGCGAAGTCGAGGGGT
>NZ_JBQSYL010000106.1:0-234 GCF_052379245.1 Glutamicibacter sp. AOP12-B1-11
TTTATCTGTCGCCGAAACAAGGCCGGAACAAAAACCGGTACAAAATTCGGTGATAATCCCCAGAAAATCAAGAGTTTTACACAGGTCACTGTGGATAAAGCGAAATTAATGGGAACCAAGAATACCGATTCAAATCACAAATAATTGATTTGACTTTCAGGAATTCAACGGTATAAAATATAAATATAACGCTGGACGAAATTGCCGCTCGAAAGAGTGGGTAAAGAACCGGTA
>NZ_JBQSYL010000107.1:0-209 GCF_052379245.1 Glutamicibacter sp. AOP12-B1-11
TAATCGAAGATCTCCGCATCGGACTGCACCTGTTGGCCGGGGAACTGCTCCACCCCGGCCCAATCAGCCATCGCCGGCTGCCCGATGATCTCCCGGGCCTTGCGGATCCCGGCGATCATCACCCGCGCATCATGGCCCTGGACGTCGGTGAAATAACGCGGATCGACCTTCGGCTTGTCACGGAAGTCGCAGCTGCGCAACCGCACCGT